>NZ_CAMFHL010000250.1 GCF_945952095.1 uncultured Arsenicibacter sp.
GTAATCTGCGCTTCCGTCGGCGCTACATCTTTGGCGGCATTCCGGCTGCTGCCGCTGTTGATGCCATACCAGAACGCAATTGACTGACGGATACCGCTTTCATAAGCCGTTTTCGCGTTGCCCAGACCCCAGCGTTCATACGCTTCGGCCTTGTTGAACCATGTTTCGGCCGAGGTGATCAGGATGCCCGGGAACAGGTTGTTCTCCGAGAACGTCGTTGAATCCCAGCGGGAAATAGCATTGGCCGTCTGCGCTGCAGTCAGCTCTGTTGCTGTCCAGGTATTTTTCACCCCTGCATATTTACCCGTACCGTTTGTGGTAAAGTAAACCGGCAGACGCGGGTCATTGGCCGGTGCCATCACGTCGTTGACCAGGTAGCCCGGCGCAAATGGATTCACGCCGAAACCATTCCGCATATCGTTTACGGCCACCAGATTGCTGGTTGTCGCAGCCGGCTGGATCGTGATGCTTTCCGTTGCGGCATCAACCAGCGGATATTTCGCCGGATCGCTCAGGATCGTCGTCACCAGCGCTTTGGCAGCGGCCTCATCAGCGTTCGACACCCGCATCGCCAGACGTAGCATCAGCGAGTTACAGTACTTCCGCCACTTCGTCAGATTGCCCTTGTTCACGTAGTCATACGACGTAAACTGGTTAGCATAGAACGTCGTCGGCGTGGTCGTTGCGAGGTAATCCGAAATACGTTTCAGATCGGTCAGGATGGTGCTGTACGTGGTTTTTGCCTCGTCGTAGGTTGCCAGCGAAATAGTCCCCTGCGCATTCAGCTGACCGGCTGTCGAGAACGGAATATCCCCCCACAGGTCGATCATCTGGGCCGTCTGGTCGTACAGGAAAATACGGCCTGTCTCCAGGAACAACTGTAGCCCGGCTTTGTCTTCGGTGCCCAGGTTGTTGTAGACCTTTTCCAGTTCCCGGTAGCGGGCCATCGTCTGGGTATAGTATACATTCCAGCGGTCGGCGTTGTAGGCCGTTACCTGCTCATATACCCCGTTCGTCGACGTAAAGCCGTTCAGCTGGCTGTAGGTCCCGATTTCAGGAATCAGGAACGTGTACAGGTTCCAGTAACGGGGGTTAACCCGCTCGTTGAACAACATACCCGCCCATAACCGCTGCACATCGGCACTCACCGCTCCGCTCGGATTCAGGTAGGCATTATCAATATCTGTTTGTTTACAGCCGGTCACGATAGCCCCTACGCTCAGTAAGCCAAGTAAACCGGTTACAATAACTTTTTTCATTTTATGGAATGATTCAGAAAAACCGATTAGAATGAGAAACGAACACTGCCACCGATTGAGCGCGATGCCGCTGTACCACCCCCTACGCTGGTTGCGCGTGAGATCCAGCTTGTACCAACGCCTTCTTCAGGGTCAAGACCCGGCAACGACTTGTAGAAGTAGAACAGGTTACGGCCGTAGGCAGATACCGTCAGATTCTGCATCTTCAGCTTCGACCGCAGCCGTACCGGGAACGAGTACGCCAGCGACACTTCACGCAGTTTGATGTAGTTGTTGTCGAATACGGCATTCTGGTACGAAATGTTCGAACCTGAACCCGGGTAACCACCCCAGTTGTAATGGTAGCGGTAGTACTGACCGGCTTCAACGATGCGCTTGTTAGGCTCACCCGTTGCCGTTACACCTTCCGAAATGATACCGTCGTCGAATACTTTCTGTCCGTTCGGACCGGCAGCTGTTCCGGTACCTACCTGCACAAACTGACCCTGGCTGTTTACGTAGTAAGAAACACCGCCATGCTCGGCATCACGACCGAAGATTGAGTTCGTGAATAAACCTGAACCTGTTCCGTACAGACGCGACAGTGATACGATCTGACCACCCCAGACAAAGTCAGTCAGGATGTTCAGCGACAGGTTTTTGTACGAGAAGGTATTCATGAAACCGCCCGAGAATTTCGACTGCAGGTTACCGAATTTCACCAGTTTCGAGTAATCAACGACGTAGAAACCGTCTGCACCAACTACCTTATTACCACTGTTATCCCGCTGATAATCATAGCTCCAGATACTACCGGCTGCTTCGCCCGGCTTTGCATAAACGTACAGCGAGCCGTTGTCCATGTTCGACAGTGTCAGTTGCTCCAGACCGTTTGCCAGTGAAATGACCTTACCACGGTTAGCGGCGTAGTTCAGGCGGGTTTCCCACGTAAAGCCGTTGACGGCCTTAACCGGCGTACCCGACAGACCGATTTCGATACCGTAGTTACGCATGTTCCCTACGTTTACCAGTACACTGCTGGCACCGATCGTCGACGGTGTGCCCAGGCTGGTAATCTGGTCTTTAATCACGTTGCGGTAGTACGTAATGTCCAGTCCTAACCGGTTGGCGAAGAATTTATTTTCCAGACCGACTTCAAATTCGGTCTTCATTTCGTTTTTCAGCGATGGGTTACCATAGCCTGACGTCGATGGGTACAGGTACGGAATACCGTCGATGCTGCCTGACGAGTAAACCACGTTCGAGATGTAGCGGTCCGGCGGGTTACCTACGATACCCCATGCACCACGCAGTTTGCTATAGGTGATAAAGCGCGGCAGTTGCAGGGCATTGCTCAGTTCGAGTGACGTGCTGACACCCGGATACAGGAACGTGTTGTTGCCCGGAGCCAGTGTCGACGAACGCTCACGACGCAGCGTACCTTCCACGAACAGGAAGTTGTTGTATTCAAGGTTCAGGATACCAAATACCCCGTCTTTGATCAGGTAACCCATTGACGAACTACCCGACGGCGGATTCGTTTTGCTGGCGCTCAGGCTGAACCAGTTTTCTGACGTCAGACCATCGCGTGTACCGGCTGATGTTGACGTGTATTGTTCTTTACGGCCCTGATAACCCAGTGACAGGGTCGCGTTGAACCGGTCAGACAGCTTGCGCTCGTATGTCAGCAAGAGGTCACCGTACGTGTATGTCGATGTATTGGCGATGGTACCGTAGTAGCCCGTTGCACCGGCCGAAATCGGCTGTGTGCTGCGTTCTTTCGACTCCTGGAAGAAGCTGGTATAATCGATACCCATCCGGCCGCGCAGGTTCAGACCCGGCGCTACGTTGTATTTCAGAGTAGCCGCCGGCATAAAGCGGTTCGATGTTTCTTCGTATTTGTTGGCCTGCTGGAACCACAGGAAGTCAAGCAGGTCTTTCGCACGGATGTTGTATTTTAACCGCTCTTCTACATCGAGTGTTGAGTTAAAATCAACCCACTTGTAGCCTTTCGAGGTCTGGTATTTGTTGAAATAAACGTCCATGTAATCGGCCGGGCTGAAGAAACCACCGAAGTTGTTCGTCAGACGGTCGATCTGGCGCGGACGGTTCAGCACCTTCTCATTCACGTAGTTCATCACCAGATCCAGCGTCAGTTTCGGCGTGATCTTGTACTGTGAGTTCAGGTTGAACGTGTTTTTCTCCTGCTTACCGCCGATCTGAATGCCTTTGTAGTCGTTGCGGGTATACGAAATGCGGTAGTTGCCTTTGTCGGTTGCGTTGCTCAGGGCCACGTTGGCGATCAGACTGCTACCATCACGGTAGAATGCTTTCCAGTTGTTTTCGTGTGATACGTACGGACGCATCTGACCATCCCACCAGTATACCTGGCTGCCGTCCATTTTCGGACCAAACTGGGCGTATGAACGGAAGTTCGGGTATTTTACCTGCTGACCGTTTACCGTTGTCCGGATCCAGCCTTCGTCATCCGCGCCGAAAGACGCCTTGTTAACCGAACGCTCATAGCCTGGTCCCCAGGTTGTCTGAAGGTCAGGCCGCGTAGACAGCTGCTCAACGTTGGCCGACAGGTTTACGTCCACGCCGATACCACGGTTAGCACGGCCCTGGCCGTTTTTCGTTGTGATGACCACTACCCCGAAGTTCGCATCTGAACCGTACAGTGCCGATGCCGCTGCACCTTTCAGGATGTTTACGTCCTGAATGTTTTCAGGGTTGATGTCGAGGAGACCGTTACCATTAATTTTCTGGTTACCACCCCAGTAGCCTTCGTTGTTGGCATCGCCGTTCCGTACGATTACACCATCCACAACGATCAGCGGCTGGCGCTGGTAGCCAATTGAGTTTACACCACGGATCTGGATACCTACCGCAGAGGTCGCACCGCCCGTGTTGCTGTTGATGGTCACACCGGGTGCACGGCCGTAAAGCGCTGAGGCAAAGTTGGTCGGCGATGTTTTGATGATGTTTTCACCGGATACCTGCGCCGTTGCGTAACCCAGTTTCCGCTGTTCTTTTGAGATCCCAAGACCTGTTACTACTACTTCATTCAGCACCTTGGCATCTTCAGCCAGCTGAATGTCAACCACTGACCGGCCATTAATGGCAACTGACTGCGTGGCATATCCAATGAACGACGCCGTCAGACTACTCTTCAGATTCGGTACAGACAGGGTAAATTTCCCCTCTGCATCGGTAATTGTTCCTGTTGTTGTTCCCTGTACAATGATGGATACGCCGGGAAGTTTTTCACCGTTGGGAGCAGTGACCCTGCCTGTTACAGAAACCCGCTGAGCCAGGACCGAAAAGCTGAAGAACAGCAACCAGCCCAAAAGCAACTTGGGTAAATTGTTTTTCATAAATTTTAAAATATAACCTTTGTTTTTAAAATAATTTAAGAATTCAATTTTAAGGAGGTTTTAACAAACCACCAAATATCATAAGGAAAATATTACAGCGAGAAATTGGAGAAGAGGCAGAAAAGCGCTTTCAGACGGGTAAGCCCGACACAGAATAATACAATGTGCCGATAAGTGGACAGAATACTTTTTTAATGGTATTTTCGGAGTAAATACGGACCATTAGCTAATAATCGCACAAAAATGAACAATTATTGTTAGATTAACAATTAGCTACCTATTAATAAAATACCAAAAGAGTACAAACGAAGATTTTTTTCAGTTTTTGTACTTTATTAACCAGCCGGTTGCCATCAGCGCGAGGATACCTGACACGGCGAAGGCCGCATCCATACCCCAGGGCAGGTTATTAAACAGCCAGCCGGAGGCCAGCGCCCCCAGCCCGATACCGGCTTCGAGGGCAATATACATGGTTGCCATGGCGCGCCCGCGTGTGGCTTCATCGCTCAGATCAGCGGTCCATGCCTGAATAGTAGGTGAGTTCATACCCCACGAAAACCCAAAGAAAACAGCCGCAACCCACAGCCAGGTTGTCGAGTCGGTCCAGACCAGCATAGCCATCGACAGGGCCAGTACAAGGGCAGAAACAATGAGCACCGGTACCCGCCCGAGCCGGTCTGACGTACGGGAGAAGACAAGGCGCACGGCCAGTGACGCAATGGTATATACGGTAAAAAACAAGCCTTTATTCATGATGCCGACCGATTTGCTCAGTGCCGGCGCCAGTGTCAGAATTGCACCGGACGAGAACGACAGCAGCAACAGAATCCAGAAAGGCCGGATCGCCTGCTTATCGAAGATTTCGTCAGTTTTTAATCTGAGCAGGCTGAACCGGAACGGCTCCCGTGTATGCAGCGTTTCAGGCATCCGCATCAGAATCAGAATCGACAGCAGCGCAAAGGCCGAAGACGTACAGAACAGCACATTGATCGTAAACGCATCGGCCAGCCAGCTGCCGATAGCCGGCCCGAGCGACATCCCGGTTGCGGTAAACAGGCCTAAAGCACCCATTGCCTCGCCCCGCCGGTCGACCGGCACCACATCGGCCACATAGGCCGCGGTTGCCGTTGGCTTGGTACCCGTCGAGAAACCGTGAATCAGCCGGAGCATGAGAAAACCCCAGACCGTCAGGACAAACGGATACAGGAATCCGCAGACAAAACACACCAGCGAGCCAAAAGCCATCACCGGCACCCGCCCGATGGTATCGGTCAGTTTACCGCTGAAGGGTCTGGAAACGCCTGCCGTTAACGTAAAAAGGGCAATGATCAGACCAACGTACTGTTGCCCGCCCATGTTTGCCAAATGATCCGGCAATTCGGGGATAATCATCTGAAAACTAGCCGAAAACAGGAAATTACTCAGACACAACAGCCAGAACGGAAGTGTGTATAACGATGTCGTGGAAGCCGCTTTTTGTGACGTAATCAATCGATTAATCTGTTTGTACCTGTTTAAATCAGGGCAAAACCAGCCCATAAAGTTCCGGAAGCGGGGCAGATAAAATTTTTCATTTCAGTTTAATGGCCTTTGCCGTACCTTTGCCGCCGCTAGTGAACACAAAACAAGCCGTTTATTACTATTCCAGTCATGTCGCGTAATCTGAAAATTGGTATTTTTCTTACCGTTTCCATACTTGTTACCACGTTTACCTTTTATTTCTGGCAGATGTTCAAGACGCCAAACCTCAATGCTGCCGAAGCAACGGGGGATGATAACGTCAAGACCTATGCCCTCCTGATTCCAAAAGGCGCTTCGTTCGAATCGGTTGTTGACTCCCTGAAAAAGCACAAAATGATCAACGATGAGGTGTCGTTCCGTTTTGTGGCGAAAGTGCTGAAATATCCGGAGCACGTGAAAACGGGCCGTTACGAAATTCAGCCCCGCACCGGCAACTACGATGCCATTGTGAAACTGCGCAGCGGTGCGCAGGACCCGATGACGCTCACCTTCAACAACATCCGGCTGAAGTCGGATCTGATTCAGCGGCTGGGTAACAAATTTGCCTTTGGCCCCGACTCGCTGGCCAAATACCTGAACGATCCGGCCGAATGTCAGAAATTCGGATTCGATACCACCACCGTTGTCTGCATGTTTATCCCGAACTCCTACGAAATGTTCTGGACAACAAAGCCGGTTACATTCCTGGAGCGGATGGGCAGCGAATATAAAAAATTCTGGACGGCTGACCGTAAAGCGAAGGCCGCTGCCCTTGGCCTGTCGCAGACACAGGTGCAGGTACTGGCTTCTATCGTTCAGGCCGAAACCATTAAAAACGATGAAAAGCCGCGCGTGGCCGGTGCGTACCTGAACCGGCTGAAAAAGGGCATGAAGCTCGAAGCCGACCCGACAGTGGTATTTGCCAACCGCGATTTCACCATCCGCCGGGTACTGAACCGTCACCTGGCGTTTGAGTCGCCGTACAACACCTACCGGCATACCGGTCTGCCTCCCGGCCCGATCAATATTCCGTCGCCGTCGTCGATTGATGCCGTGCTGAACCCGGAATCACATGAGTACATTTATTTTGTCGCCAAAGCAGACTTCTCGGGCTACCATACATTTGCCAAAACGCATGAAGAGCACATGGCCAATGCCCGTATTTACCAGAAAGCCCTCAGCGAACGCGGCATTATGAAATAGCGGAGAGCGTGGGGCATAGGGTATAAAGTGCCAGGCGTTCTGCTCTATGCCCTACGCCGCATGCTCCCAGCTCTACGCCCTGCACTCCCTGCCCTACGCTCTATGTTTACATTCGACGTCACAGATATCCGGGTCCGGTATGCCGACACCGACCAGATGGGCTATGTTTATTACGGTAACTATGCCCGTTTTTACGAAATCGGCCGTGTGGAAGCCCTGCGCAGCCTTGGGTTTCACTATAAAGAAATGGAAGCGTCCGGGGTGATGATGCCGGTTTATGAGAACAAATCGCGCTACCTGAAACCGGCCCGCTACGATGACCTGCTGCGCGTCAGAGTAACCATTCCTGAACTCCCCAAAGTCCGGATTATTTTTCAGTATGAGGTCCTGAATCAGGATAATGAACTGCTGAACAAGGGCGAAACCACGCTGGTTTTTCAGCGGATGGATACCGGTCGCCTGTGCGCTGCCCCCACGGCTATGCTGGATGCGCTGAAGCCTTTTTTTGAGGCGGCAGACTAATTGATTCAGACCGTTACAGGCTAAAATCTGCCTGTCTGCCAAACATTTGGTCTTGCTTCGGGCTTACTATTATACACACTACCGCCCGGTACTATGCTTGAAAAACTTCGCAACAACAGCTCGCTGGTGCGTTTCCGACAACGGCTACAACGAAACAAACCATTCAAATCGTCGCAGACGAACTGGTACGATTTTTTAAAGGACATTCTGAACAAACTGGGTAGCACCGACCTCAGCGAACGGGCCGCTGCCGTTTCGTTCAACCTTTTTCTGGCCGTTTTTCCGGCGATCATTTTCTTGTTTACCCTCATTCCGTATGTCCCGATCAATGACCTGGAAGGGCAGATTATGGATCTGCTGCGCCGAGTAATTCCAACGGGGACGTTTGAGTGGGTGGAAACCACGATCCGCGACATCATCAACCAGCAGCGGAGCGGGGTCCTGTCGTTTGGTTTTTTACTGACGATCTACGCCTCTACCAACGGTATGTTTGCTCTGATGAATGCGTTTAACCATTCCCATGAGACCTCTAACCGGCGGGGATTTCTCAAGACCCGTCTTATTGCACTGGGCCTGACGTTCATGTTTGCCTTTGCCATTGTACTGGCCATTGTGTTGCTGCTGGTCGGTGGTTTTGTGACGGATTACCTGCTGCATATTGCCGTACTGAACAATCCGGTGACTGTTTTTCTGCTGAACGTTACCCGTTACTTCCTGGTCTTTGCCGTTTTTGTCGTCGTGGTTTCGGTGCTTTACCGGTTCGGCCCCGACCGGAATATGCGCTGGGGCCTGATCACCCCCGGCTCAGTAGCCGCGTCGGTTCTGATTGTACTGACGACATACGGGTTTTCTTACTACCTGGCTAATTTCGGCTCCTATAACAAACTATACGGTTCCATCGGTACCCTGATCGCCCTTATGGTGTGGATCAACCTGATCGCGATGCTGGTCATTCTGGGTTTTGAAATCAACGTGTCCCTGTATCATCCAACGCTGATCGGGCGGCGGCCGGCTTCCCCTAAAACAACAAACGCCACCTCAGACCTGTGAAGTGACGTTTGCAAACCCTAACCCATAAATGTGACTCTTTATGTTTAACGCCTTAGGTAAACGTTAAACGATCAGTTATTCATTATTAAAAATCGTGCCAAAAACGCTGTATCAGCCTTATTATTTCATTTTTTTCCTTTGCCTAAATAGTCTATTAATCTACTGAGACAATAGCGTAATATTGTGTTAACAATACACTTGCCAACGCCGGCATGGCTTGTAACAGGTTAATTATAAATTTATTACGCTTGAATCAGTAGCATGCGCTCGGTCACCCAGCACTATAATGCGGTGCCAATGGCACCTTATCTTCACCAACATAAACCGTGGGTCACCGTTATCTGTACGGCCTACAACCACGAGCAGTTTGTCGGCGACGCCCTGGAATCAGTGGTGAATCAGCAGTACCCGAAAGTTGAGCTTATCGTGGTTGATAACGCCAGCACTGACCGGAGTGCGGCACAGATACAGGCCTTTGTCAACCAACATCCCAACACACAGTTTATCCGGAATACGACCAATACCGGCCTCTGCAAAGCGTTTAATCAGGCGCTGCGGATTGCGACCGGTAAATACGTCATCGACTTATCGGCCGACGATGTAATGCTTCCCGACCGCATTGCGCGGCAGGTAGAACGGCTTGAAGAACTGGATGACCGCTACGCCGTGGTGTTCAGTAACGCCCGTTACATCGACGAAAACCGGCAGCTGCAGCAAACCCACTACCCTGTTGATGAGCTCGGGCAGAGTACCCTGCCGATACCAACCGGCGACATTTTCCGGCATGTACTGAGCTCATATTTCATCTGTACGCCCACGATGATGATCCGGAAAAGTGCCCTCGACGAGCTTAACGGCTACGACGAAGCCCTCACCTACGAAGACTTTGATTTCTGGGTCCGCTCCGCCCGCAAGTACAAATACGCCTATGTGGACGCCGTACTGACCCAAAAGCGCCGGCTGAGTACTTCCCAGTCCCTGCAAATTATCCGGACCGACAACCAGCTGTTATCGTCAACCCTTGCCGTTTGTTATAAAGCCTATATGCTTTGTCAGTCGGCCGACGAGTTTAAGGCCCTCGCCGACCGCATCCGCACCTTTGTCCGCAAATCGTTCTATACCGAACAGTTTGATCTGGCCCACCAGTTCGGAAAACTCCTGAGCGTCATCGAACAGCCAGACCCGCTTACACGGGCTATCCTGCTGGCCAGTCAGCTGCATTTACCCGTCAACGGCCTTTACCGGCAGTATTTACGCTGGCGGGGCGCAGACCATTCCATCAGAATGGCAGCCAGGGCGGCGTAATTTTTCGTTTTCAGCATGTATTCGTAGTTTGTGGTCCTATTAACAAAATTACATCCGAAACATGCCGGCGGAATATATTCATATACATCCTCAGACTCCTGAACCCCGCAAGATCAATCAGGTTGTCTCGGCGCTGCGCGATGGTGCCGTTATTATTTATCCGACCGATACCATTTATGGGCTGGGTTGCGACATCCATAATGCCCGGGCTGTGGAGCGGGTGGCCCGTATAAAAGGTATTAAGCCACAAAAGAACGATTTCTCGTTTATTTGCTACGACCTTAGCCATATTGCCGATTATGCACGGGTCGACAATCAGGCGTTTAAGCTCATGAAGCGATTACTGCCGGGCCCCTTTACGTTTATTCTCAATGCCAGTAATTCGGTACCAAAATTGCTGAATACGAATAAGCGGACGGTTGGTATCCGGGTTCCCGATCACGAGATTCCCCGCCGGATTGTCCACGAATTAGGTAATCCAATCATTACAACAACCATTAAAGACGAAGACGAAATTATTGAGTATCCGACTGACCCCGAAATCATTTTCGAACGCTTTCAGCATCAGGTCGATATTGTAATCGACGGTGGGTATGGCGGTAACGTGCCATCGACCATCATCAACGCAACTGACTATGATTTTGAGGTTGTCCGGCAGGGATTGGGGGAAATCGACTGATACCGGTAGTTTCAGATTCACCTGAACGCTATGCTAAAACTCTGCTTATCAGCACTGACCGTTTCACTACTTTTATTTTCCAGCTGCCAGAGCGGAGCGAAAGAATCCGGAAATGCGACGACGGCTACTGATTCGGCCGCAACAACGCCGGCCAAAACAACCGAAGCTGCTACCGCCGACTCAGCTGCCGCGCCCGCTGCAACAGCCGACACTACCCAGGCT
>NZ_CAMFHL010000251.1 GCF_945952095.1 uncultured Arsenicibacter sp.
CGCCGGCAGCACGCTGAGTGAGCGTGCTGCCGGCTGAAGATCTTAATTTGATTGACGAAGTTTGGCTTCAATCGTTTGCTGGGTGTGTGGTACAGCCCGCAGACGCTCTTTGGGAATCAGTTTTCCGGTGTCCTTACAGATGCCGTAGGTCTTGTTTTTGATCCGGACCATGGCTGCATCCAGCTGCTGAATGAATTTTTGCAAACGGGCCGCCAGCTGGCTGAGGTTTTCACGCTCACTGGCATCAGCGCCGTCTTCTAACAACTTTGAGTTGCCGGCCGTATTATCAGTACCACTGTCGTTCCGTTTACTCAACGTTTCTTTGATGTAATTCAATTCGTTACGAGTGTCTTCCAACTTCTTGCTAATCAGCGTTTCGAACTCTTTGAGGTCGTCGTCTGAATAGCGCTTTTTCTCTTCCTGAAACATGGGCAAGTGGGCTCTCTAAAATGTAACAAAACAACTCAGGTTGTATAAGCAACAAAATTACTCACATCATTGGTTCTTTTCAATAAAATCCGGCTAAAGCAAATATTTTTAAAAAAATTAGCGAATTGCTATCCTGAAAAAATACCAATTAATATTTTGATAACGGGAAAAGCAACGTAACACAATTTGGCTATTGTTTATAGTATTAACTGATTATTTGTGCGCCTTCCGATTAGATAATTCCCGGAAAAAATATTCCTTTCACATTATCGTTTTTGATTTGTTAATATTGCAGCGCACTTCATCAATAGTGTCTGATTATACTTCATCAACAGGCTATAGTTTAACTGGTTATGGGATATATAGAACCCGCTCCAATGAAAGATAAAGAGAATCCTCTCGAATCCATGATGTCGCGTTTCGACGCTGCGGCCCGCATGGTGGGCATCAGCGAAGAAATGTACTATATTCTTAAAGTGCCTGCCCGTCAGGTAATTGTCGGCCTTCCTGTTACGATGGACAACGGGGAGATCCGCGTATTTGAAGGGTACCGCGTTATTCACTCAAACATTCTCGGTCCTGCAAAAGGCGGTATCCGCCTCGATCCGGGCGTACACCTTGACGAAGTCCGTGCCCTGGCTGCGTGGATGACCTGGAAATGTGCTGTTGTGGATATTCCGTATGGCGGGGCCAAAGGCGGCATTGCCTGCAACCCGCGTGAAATGTCGGCCGGTGAAATTGAACGGCTGATCCGTCAGTATACCGTGGCGATGCTGGACGTAATCGGCCCCGACCGCGATATTCCGGCTCCCGACATGGGTACCGGTCCGCGCGAAATGGCCTGGATTGTCGATGAATACTCGAAAGCGAAAGGCATGACGGTTAACAGCGTCGTAACCGGTAAACCACTGGTACTAGGCGGGTCGCTGGGCCGTACGGAAGCAACCGGCCGCGGGGTTACCATTGCCGCACTGGCTGCGATGGATAAGCTCCGGCTGAACCCGTACCGTGCAACCGCTGCGATCCAGGGCTTTGGTAACGTAGGGTCGTATGCGGCTGAACTGCTGCACGAACGGGGCGTAACCGTGGTCGCCGTCAGCGATATTTCAGGTGGTTATTACAACCCGAAAGGCATCGACATTAATGCTGCTATTGCTTACCGCAACAATAACCGCGGTACGCTCGAAGGCTTTACCGGTGCCGAAAAAATCTCCAATGAAGATTTGCTGACGCTCCCGGTTGATGTACTGGTACCGGCTGCCAAGGAAGATGTGATTACCGACGAAAATGCGCCGTACATTCAGGCGAAAATGATCGTCGAGGGCGCGAACGGCCCGACATCAGCCAGCGCCGATGAGATCATCAACAGCAAGGGCATTATGGTCGTGCCGGATATCCTGGCCAATGCGGGCGGGGTAACCGTATCCTACTTTGAATGGGTACAAAACCGGATCGGCTACAAATGGACGCTCGACCGGATTAACCGCCGCGCCGACCGGGTCATGAAAGACGCCTTTGACCGCGTGTTTGCTACATCGCAGAAGCACCAGGTGCCGATGCGTTTAGCGGCGTATATTGTTGCCATCGATAAGGTCGCGAGTACCTACAAATTCCGCGGCGCCTACTAATCGATTTACGATTTAAGTCAGGTTCGGTACGATTTACAAGGTACGATGTCTATCTTTGTTGACTTTATTCGTATGTTGTCAATCGTACCGCGCTTGCGTACATTATCGTAAATCATTTCGTTCTCCATGCGTCTCCACCGCGAAGGCAATACCATCATTCTGACAACCAGCGTTGTTTTGCTGGCTGTTAACTTCCTGTCTTACAACTATCTTTTCTCCGGCAATGCCACGGCAATCTATGCTACGGCAGGCATCAGCCTCATCCTTTTCCTGCTTGTTGTTCAGTTCTTTCGCGTTCCCAACCGCCAGCTGACCATCAATGACCGGCAGATTGTTGCGCCGGCCGACGGTACGGTTGTCGTAATTGAAGAAACCGAAGAAACGGAGTATTTCCACGACAAACGCCGTCAGATTTCCATCTTTATGTCGCCGATAAACGTGCACGTCAACCGTAACCCTGTTTCCGGTGTTGTACGTTATTTCCGGTACTACCCGGGCAAATACCTGGTGGCATGGCACCCTAAGTCGAGTACTGAAAACGAGCGGACTACCGTGGTGATTGAGGCTAAAAACGGAGTGCATGTACTTTTCCGGCAAATCGCCGGCGCCATGGCCCGCCGGATTGTCTGGTACGTACGCGAAGGCGAAGCGGTTGAGCAAACCGGCGAAATGGGCTTCATCAAGTTTGGTTCACGCGTTGACGTGTTCGTGCCGCTCGATGCTAAAATCAACGTCAGCATGGGCGAAAAAACCAAAGGTGGCGTGACCGTGCTGGCCGAAATGAACTAAAACCGGTTTACTGAACGTAGTACGGGTGTCTTCTGACCGCTAAAAACAACTCACTAATGTCGATTACGCTTGCTTTGATTCTCATCACAGTACTTGTCAGTCTGTGGGCATGGAGAGATGAATCCATGCTGGACAACTGGATACTGAATCCATATAAAACGGTTAAAAAGAAGCAGTACTACCGCCTGCTGACCTCCGGTTTTCTGCACGCCGATCTGGGACACCTGTTTTTTAACATGTTCAGCTTCTACATTTTCGGCAATCAGATTGAACAGGTTTTTACAGCCCTGTTTGGCGGAAGTGCACCGGTTTACCTGCTGGTGTTTTATCTGCTGGCCATTGTGGTGTCAGACATTCCGACGCTGATCAAATACCGTAACGACTCCCGCTACAACTCGCTGGGGGCATCGGGTGGCGTGTCGGCGATTATCTTCGGCTCTATCATGTTTTTCCCGCTGGGCGATATTTGTCTGTATTTTGCCCTGTGTATGCCGGCCTTTATTTTCGGCATTTTATACCTGGGCTATTCGTTCTGGGCCTCCCGCCGCGGCGTTGGTTATGTCAACCACGATGCGCACTCTTACGGGGCATTGTTTGGTATCCTCTTTATGATTGCGGTGTATCCGCCGGTGTTAGCCTCTTTCTCGCAGCAGGTGTATAACTGGATTTTCTAACCGCCTATGCGTAACCGCCTGGCCCCCGAACAGTACATCAACGGCATACTGGCCGGTGACCGGCTGTTGCTGAGCCGTGCCATTACGCTGGCTGAAAGCCGGCTGGCGTCTGATCAGGCGCTGGCACAGACCGTATTGGCGGGTGTATTGCCGCATACCGGTAAGGCCGTCCGGATTGGCATCACGGGCGTCCCCGGCGTTGGCAAGAGTACCTTCATTGAATCATTTGGCAAACACCTGACCGGTCTGGGTAAAAAACTGGCCGTGCTGGCAATTGATCCGACCAGTCAGCGGTCGGGGGGGAGTTTATTAGGCGACAAAACCCGGATGGAAACGCTGTCGGTTGATCCGCTGGCCTACATCCGTCCTTCACCCGCCGGTGATTCGCTGGGCGGGGTCGCGCACCGTACCCGCGAAACAATGCTGCTGTGCGAGGCCGCCGGCTTTGACGTGATTCTGATCGAAACGGTTGGGGTCGGGCAGTCGGAGACGCTGGTCCATGGCATGGTCGATTTCTTTCTGCTCCTGATGCTGGCCGGTGCCGGTGACGAATTGCAGGGTATGAAGCGCGGAATTATGGAGCTGGCCGATGCACTGGCGATCACCAAAGCCGACGGTGATAACGTTGCCAATGCCAAACGCGCCCGTGTCGAATACCAGAATGCGCTCCATCTGTTTCCGCCGACCGGCACAGGCTGGTTTCCGCCCGTTGTTACTTGTTCGGCTACGACCGGTGCCGGTATTGCCGGTATCTGGACTTTAATTGAAGAACAGCAGGCATTAACGACACAGAACGGCAGCCACCGGCAACGCCGGCAATCGCAGCAGCTCGACTGGTTCCGGAGTTACCTTCGCCAGCGGCTTGAGCAGCAGTTTTATGCACAGGCCGGTATGCGTGAACGGCTCGCTGAGACGGAAGCGCAGGTGCAGGCCGGAGAACTGCTGCCGGTACAGGCCGTCAACAGCTTGCTAGGGTAGCAGACCGATGCGCTGTGAATGCTCAATCGCTTTAGCGCTGTGCCGGAAATAGCATACCGACACCCCTGCCTGTTCCATCTGGCCAATTAACTGCTTCGTACGCTCCTGATTCTTCTTATTAATCTGCCGCAGATACACAGACCGGATCTGGTTCGGATAATGGGCAATTACCGACGCATAGATAGCCGGATCTTCCTGTGAATCATCTCCCAGCAAAATAAATTTCCGTTCCGGATACATGTGCAGGATGCGGGCGATGCGGTCCATTTTCGTAAAATGCTTGTTTTTCCCGGTCTTCCATAATTGCCGCAACCGCTTCAGCTGGCTGAGCAGGTAAACGCCGTCGGGCAGGTGGTTGGTCTCCGAGAACTCAAGGATATAGTCGTACAGGTTCCATTCGCTGCTGGAAACAAAGAAAAAAGGGTTCGTGTGGCCGTCGACTGTACAAGCGTTGGCGAGCAGCTGATAATGGGTAACCACATCGTCGAACGGCTCACGACTGTGGGCGTTTTCGGTCAGTAACACCAGCAGCCGCCTGGCAATGGTCGAAGAGTGTGACACCAGAAACGTATCGTCGATGTCGGAAATACAGCCATACTGCGTGTCGGGCGGGATGTAAAACCGGCCCTCGCCTTCGGTAATCCACCGGTGCGCCGTAATCAACTCAACCTTGATGGTATGCCATCCGGGGGGCAGCGGCTCCTGCGGTACCCATTCGATCCGGAAAAAGCCGTCTGCATCGGTCAGGGTCTGTAGGGTTGTGCCTTTAAGCCGGACCGTTACGTTAGGCACCGGCCGTACGAAAAATAACCGGATAACCGCTAACAGATTAACCAGCATATTCTTACGGTATTTCCGGCGGGGCATCGGGCTCAACCGGAGCACATGCCCCTGAATAGTTACCTTACGGGCATTGCCATACCCGCGATAGACGCGAACCACTAAATCATTTGTTAGGCGGAACCACGCTAAAATTGTTTTCTTCCAGCTATCCTTTCGGGTAGTTTTCAGTTTAATGGGTAGATGTTTATTTACTGTTTCCATGCAACCAAAATCGTCGGCCGATCAAACCATAAACCGGCAAGAAGCCAATAAGTTGAAAATCCTGTTTATAATCAATCCTGTTTCGGGTGGTAACGACAAATCGGAGCTCACCGATGATATTACGACCTATTTCCGGAGCATAGAGAATGAACCCGTTTTTGTTTTTCTGGACGGGAAACAGGATAGCCGGATTGTCCGGAAAGCGATTGATGAACATAGACCTGACCGCGTCGTGGCCGTAGGGGGGGACGGAACCGTTAAGATTGTTGCTGAACACTTGCTGGGGACCTCCATTCCGCTGGGTATTTTACCGGCGGGGTCGGCCAACGGGCTGGCGCGGGAGCTGTCTCTGCCGGCAACTACCCCCGAACTGCTGGACATTTTTGCCAACGGTACGGCAAAGCCGCTCGATGCCATTTGCGTAAATGACGACATTTGCCTGCACCTGAGCGACATCGGCCTTAATGCACAGCTGGTAAAATACTATGCCGAAAACAACTGGCGGGGCAAACTGGGGTATCTCCGGGGTGTGGTGCGCACATTGTATCGGAAGCGCCTGCTTGACATTGAGATTCAGTCAAAGAAAGAGTCGCTTTCCTGCCAGGCCTTTATGGTTGTTTTGGCCAATGCGCGCATGTACGGCACCGGTGCGATCATTAATCCGGAGGGGGAACTGAACGATGGTGCTTTTGAGGTAATTATTCTGCGTGACCTGTCGTTCTGGGAGTTTCTGAAAATGTTCTGGCGCTACAAACCGTTCGATCCGACTAAAATCCAGATATTACCGGCTACGTCGATAACCATCAAAACCCGCCGCAAGGCCTATTTTCAGGTCGATGGAGAGTATAAAGGGAAAGTTAAGGAAGTGACCGCACGTATCCGCTCCGGTGAGTTAACGGTTCTGATGCCGCCTCAACCTGCCGAACCGGCATAAAAAAAGCGGTACCGGTTTGCGGTACCGCCTGTATATTCAGCCTTTAAGTGTAATCCGTGCCCGATGGCAGACACCGCCAATCGGCGGATTAAACTTGGATACGCTTACTTCGACCGCCGTAACAACCGGATAAGCCATCCGGATTTCTTCGATAAGCTGTCGGGCAATGTGTTCCAGTAGCCGGGCTTTCCGCGCCATTACGCCGGCCGCGATCTGGTATAATTTTTCGTAATCGACGGTGCCGCTAAGCCGGTCCTGCTGTGCACCTACTGAAAAATCGGTCGTGACTGTAATGTCAACCGAGTACTTATTGCCGATTTTCTGCTCCTCGTCGTAATAACCGTGGTAGGCAAAAAATTCTAGACCTTCTAAACTAATTGTTCCCAAAACGTTGCTGTCGGAGCACTGACGGGCTCCTTAAATTTGGTCAAAAAACGAGCCGCCTTCTTTTTTTGGCTCTGGTTCCGGTTCAGGCCGCGGCGTTTCTCGGGCATACTGCATCACGCTGGATACCGTTGGCAGCCCGGCTTCTTCCGGTTCTTCGGCCTGACCGATTGTATGATCAATATCTTCTTCGGTTTCGTAAGTCTGGTAGTCCTGCTGAAGACTTTCCGTTTGCGGCGCATAGTTGTGCTGCTGATGGGCCAGAGCTTCGTCGACGCCGGCATCAATTGACTCGTTGCTGGCGGCTTCCGGAGCGGTGGTCGTTGCCGGATCAACCAGGTCGTCCAGCTGAGTTGTTGCGGTTGTTGCCGCAGCAGCTTCTTCCTGAGACCGCGCGTACGCTTCCTGCTCCGATTTAA
The DNA here is from genome assembly GCF_945952095.1 of uncultured Arsenicibacter sp. Lineage (GTDB taxonomy): Bacteria > Bacteroidota > Bacteroidia > Cytophagales > Spirosomataceae > Arsenicibacter. The sequence goes on from NZ_CAMFHL010000251.1 coordinate 7,280, forward strand.
TCTGATCTGCCACCTCATCGATCTTACCTTTCAGCGACTGGCGCTCAAATTTCTTCTCAAAGCGGTCGACGCTGTCGAGCGCATTGCCGGCCAGTGTCCGGATCTGCTGGGCAAGATTGTCTTTGTAGCGCTCCATGGCCTTGAAATCATGCTCCATGGCCTTCAGATCGTTGAGGATTGAGTCTTTCAGGTAGCGCGACTGATTTTCGGCATCCTGAATCATCAGCGCGGAACGCTTCCGTGCATCCGCAAGCATTTCATCCGCCTTTTTACGGGCATCGGTCAGGTGCTGATCGGCAGCACGGTTGGCCTGCTCTGTAATCTGGCTACTGGTATCTTCAGCCGTTTTCAGCATCCGGAACAGCGTCAGCTCAACTTCCTTCAGTTTATTAAGCTCTTTTTCGGCCACCTCCAGCTGCATTTTCAGCATTTTCTGCTCGCCGACCACACGCTCCCATTCTTGCGAAAGCGAAGACAAAAAGGCCTCAACCTCTTCGGTTTTGTAGCCACGCAGCGCTTTTTCGAAGGTATGCTGCCGGATTTCAATGGGCGTGATCTTCATATGTTATAAGTACCTCAAGTACGTCAAAATCAGTCTTTGGCTGAAAATAACGCGGTTTATATCGATTTAGCAATAGTTCGCCTGAATTTGTAAGAATCAGACCGTTTTTTATTCTATGGTCAGTTTTGCAAAGCATTTACCGACCAGACAGAAATCGTCCGGTCATCGCTTGCCGATAGCAGGTGCGCCTGACCGGTTTCCCACAACAGCCGGTTTACCGACGTGCCATGTCCGGCGTGCCGCGCCCGATCCACCACCTTCAGTAGTCTGAATGTATCTGCGTTCCAGATTTTGATGGATTTATCCATACTGGCTGTTGCAAACAACGTGCCGTCCGGACTGAAAACGATGTGATTGATCGAAAACATATGCGCAACAATGTCGTCTGCCAGCGCATAGCTGTCATTTACCGACCAAACCTTCAGGTGGGCATCGCGGCTGCCGCTCATCAGATACCGTCCGTCCGGAGAGTACGCTACTGTAAACACCGAATTAACGTGTCCTGTCAGTACCTGTTTCAGGTTCAGCGTTTCCAGATCGAAAATACGGATCATGTGGTCGCTGTAGGCCACGGCAAATTCGCCCGATACAGGATTGACGGCAATGCTCCGGGCGCTTTTGTCCGATGCCTTCAGGTGCTTGCGCACGGCGAGCTGTTCAGCCTCCACCACAACGACCACGCCGTCGCCAAGCGCAACAAAAAGCTGGTTCTCATAACGCTTAATATCATAAATAGCCGCCGAGGTCAGCCGGAGCGATCCTATGGTCTCTTTCCGGTCCGGATCGATCCGGTGGATACCCTGGTAGTTCTGCGCAACCCACAGCCAATTTCGTGCCGGATCATACGTCAGTGCGTAAACCGAGGCTGATACGCGGGCAATTAAATCACCCAGGTCGGGGCGGGCCAGCTGCCAGCGGACAACCAGGCCATCGCCACCGGCCGAAAAAAACGAACCGGCCTCTTTAGCGGGTTCCAGTGCATACACGCCTTCGCGGTGACCGCCGAATGTATCAAGCTTCTGAACGTACATAGTAGTGCAGCCGACCCTTTGTGCCTGGCAACGACCTTTTTTTGGGGCAGATCGCCGGTTGCTGTCGGGGTCATGCTATTTTTGCGCACAAAATTAGCGAAAAGAAAATGCCCTTGTTGTCTACGCTCCGGCCTGCCGGGGCTTGTGTGGTTGTTCTCTGGGAAATTGATGAAGATGAACCTGCGCTGCGGGCAGGTCTTTGGCTGACACCCGAAGAAGACGCTGACCTGGCCGGAATTACTCATCCGGCCCAGCGCGTTGAGTGGCTGGCGTGCCGGTCGGCAATGCGTCAGCTAAGCGAAAGCCAGGGATTTACGTACCACGGCATGGTTAAGGACGAATACGGCAAACCGCACCTGATTGGCTTACCGGGGCATATTTCGCTGTCGCATACGAGCGGATGGGCGGCGGCCGTCTGGCACCCCGGCAAACCGGTGGGTCTGGATATTGAGCCGTTGCGGGCGCAGTTTTCCCGCGTGGTGCCGCGTGTTTTGTCGGAAGCAGAAATCCGGCACGCCGGTGGTAGCCTGCACCGGCTGGCCATGTACTGGTGTGCAAAGGAGTCGCTGTATAAATTATATGGCAAACGGCAGCTCACCTTTCGGGAACATTTGCATATTGAGCCGTTTGCCGATGACGATACACAATTGACCGGCCATGTCCGCCTGCCCGATCATTTTGAAGCGCCTCCCGAAGGACCGGTTCAGATCTTTTGCTTCCGGACCGGCCCCGGGTTGCTGGCGGTAGCGTTTTAGCGCTGGGTATAGTCAGACAGGGGCAGGCTATCGTTATCGCCCCGTACCATGTCCAGAATCGCTTCTACTTCTTTTACGCGTCCGGTATCGCCGTTTTTCTCAAACGATACCATCAGATTTCGCAGCATCCGCCGGACAATATCCTGATTTGTACAGGGTTGATAAAAGATATCGTTGTGCTTCAGGTTCAGCTGGCCGATGTAATGGTCAATGTCGTTTTTCGAAAAAATGAGTCCGCGGTTAAAGACATTGATGTAAAACTGCACACCGTTGTCATTTTTGTAGGTCAGTACAAACAAGGTGGGCAGGTTAACCCCGTATACGGGCATACCCAGCCGTTTGGCAATCATCATGTAAATAATACAAAGCGATATCGGATTCCCCCGGCGCGACTCAATAACCTGATTTATCATTGAATTGGCCGGAGAATGAAAATGCTTTGAATTGGCGCCAAACCGCAGCTTGTTGAAAAAGGCATTATTCAGCGCCTTAACCTGATCAACCGGATGCATCTCGGGCGAAAAATCCAGCCAGACATCGTAATAGAACTGCTCAAGGTCCTGCCGGAGTTTATCGAGCGAGAGGTCCGGATATTGGTAAGTTGCAATTATCCATAAACCTTCCAGCAGGTCCATACCACCGCCCTGGTGCCAGATACGCATCCGCTCCAGCACACTCTGGTACTGGAGGTCATGAATGATCTCTTCGATGCGTTTCTGCAAAACAGGATTGAAGCTTTCACTCCACTCGGTTTCCAGAAACGGGATCATCTGACCACCCAACTGCCTGATACGTTGCTCCACGTGCTCTGCAACCTCATGATCTTCATCGTCCAGCAGAGAAATAAGTGCTTTAATTTCGCTCTCGTTCATATGTATTCAGGCGGCTTTATCTGTCTCTAAATAAATACTATTTCCAGAAAGTTACTGAATTTTATAGTTTTGTCCGGCAATCAATACCGGGCCTGTACATAGCACCTGCTTCCGGGTCGCTATCTACAAATAATAACAAATTTTTACAAAAAACGATTTGGATTCCTCAACGCATTCCTTCCCAAAAATTCTGGTCACTGGCGGAGCCGGATTCATTGGTTCGCACACCGTGGTTTCGTTGATCGAAGCCGGTTTTGAGCCTGTTATTGTGGATAACTTTGACAACTCAGAGCCTGCTGTTCTGGAGGGGCTACGCACCATCCTCGGCCGTGATGTTACCTGTTATACCGTGGACTGTAACGACGAAGCAGCCATGGACGAGATCTTCCGGAAAGAAGCCCTGCATGGCGTGATTCACTTTGCGGCCCACAAGGCAGTCGGTGAATCGGTTGAAAAACCGCTGAAGTACTACCGGAACAACCTCGGATCGCTGTGGACGCTGCTCGGACTGATGAGCACGCACAACGTGCCGCACCTGGTCTTCTCGTCGTCCTGCACGGTATACGGG
>NZ_CAMFHL010000252.1 GCF_945952095.1 uncultured Arsenicibacter sp.
CCTGTTCCTGAATATGGGCCAGATTCTGAGTATTCCGGCGGTATTGCTGGGCATTTTCTTCCTGGTGCGTTCCTCCTCCAGCCATCCGGCCCCGAGGCACTAAACGCAGCCCTGATGTAGCCAATACCAAAAGTGGTGGCACGACTTAGACAGGTTCGCCTGCCTAGTCGTGCCACCACTTTTGATATCAACTATCCAGCCTCTCCTACTTCATCCAGTTCAGCGCGTTGATATTCCGGCCCAGCGTCCGGCCTTCACGCAGACCGGTTTCATTATCCTGCCGTGTATGAATACCGCCCAGGAACCGTGAAAACGCCGACTCTTCGGCCGACTCCCAGAATGACTTAAATGAACGGGCTTTAAAATCGGTATTCCGCTTTGTGTCCCGGACACGGCTCACGTGCGAATCATCCGTAAAGGCAAAGCTGTCACCGAATAAACCGGTCAGTACTGTAGCCGCAGCCGCTGACTGTGTTGCGTGACCTGATGTATAGCCCGGAAACGGCGGCGCAGGCCAGAACGGAACCCATGACGGGTCAATAGCACGGCGTACAAATGTATACGGCCGCTCATTCATGAACGCATATTTACACTTCCAGCAGTGCACAAAGGCATCGGCAACCGCCATGCCAACGCGGGCAAATGCTTCAACTGACCGGCCCAGGTTCGCATTGCTGGTTTTAACCGCAATCCGGGCAAGGTTATAGGAGTGGCCCGGCGGCGTAAAGGTTTCGCTCGGATCATCGGCCCACCAGATTGAGATCTCTTTCTCGGCCTGTGTGAGCGTCATGTTTTTGGTATATACCTCCAGATACTGCGCATAATACTGCGACGTCGGGCTGGTTGAGATCGCCAGTGGCTCCGGCACGGGCATCGTACTCGATGACGCCACAAACAGCCGGTTACGTCCCCAGAACGGCTGCATCGGAATTTTCTGTCCGTTCTCCGTTGGCCGCCAGAAGCCCGTTCCTACCGGCACCGAATAGTCTGCCGGAAAATTGCGGGTATAGCCTTCGTGCCCACCATCGGTTTTCGACCACGTAAAAATGGCATCAGCTACGCTTTTGCCAAAGGCAGTGGAGCGGTCATTTTCTTCCTGTGAAGCGGATTTAAACTGCGTAAACAGCGCTGATTCCAGCGAATCGACCGCTGTTTTTGCTGCTGCCGAGGCATTGGCATGCAGACTGCGGAGAATCGCCGCCTGACCCGCATTAACGCTCAGGTTCCAGTTGTAGCCCTTACCGGCCTCAATTTGCGGCAGGCTGCTTAAGCCCTGTAACTGACCCGCCAGCGAGCGGCGGTCTGAAATACCGGGTACTGCCGCCTCATACATGGTTACACCCGCAAAGCCCAATGCCCGTGAGGCAACCGGCGGCGAGAACCCTGCACTCTGCCGTAACAGCCGAAGGTGCATTGAGGCCCATTTCACGGCCACTTCATTCGTTAGTTTATCAGCAGACTGTCCATTCGGACTTACAGATTCACTCTCCGGATTTTGCCGGCACGACTGCAGGAAGCTCAACAAAAGTAACAGCAACGCAATGCCGGTAGCCGAAGCCTGACGGCGCGTTTTACTGTGCACATGTAATTGTTGTTTCATAAGAATACGTCGGTAATAAGAGGATTTCACGCATAAACGGTAATGCTTTTTACCAAAGCAAATATGTTGCCAAACCGGTCATATAAGCGACAATTTTGGCCACGTTACTGTTAAGTTGGACGAACCACCCCCTACCGGGTATCGGTCTGTTATCGATATTGTGTACCTTTGATTACTATTTTAACCTGTATGCGGGGATTTTATCGCTGTATGTCAGTTATTCTCTTATAAGACAGCATACGTTACGAATTCATGCGTATTCCAGAAGAAACCGTTGAGCGAATCCGTCAGGCGGCAGACATTGTTGAGGTCGTGGGCGATTTTGTTTCGCTCAAGAAGAGGGGGAGTAATTACATTGCCTGCTGTCCGTTTCATAACGAAAAAACGCCTTCGTTCAATGTCAACCCGACCCGGCAGATTTACAAATGCTTTGGCTGCGGCAAGGCAGGCGACCCGGTGCGGTTTGTGATGGATGTCGAAAATATCGGTTATGGCGAAGCCCTGCGGTATCTGGCTAAAAAATACAGCATTGAAATTGAAGAACAGGAACAGACACCGGAAGAGATCCTGCGCCAGAATGAGCGGGAAAGCCTCTTTATCGTTCTCAATTTTGCCAAAACCTTTTTTCAGAATACGCTTCTCCAATCCGATGAAGGCCAGAGTATCGGCCTGAGCTATTTCCGTGAGCGGGGCTTTACCAACCCGACCATCGACGCCTTTGAACTCGGCTATAGTTTCGATCAGTGGGACGCGCTGATGCAGGAAGCCGAAAAACGGGGCTATAACCGTACCCTGCTCGAAAAAGCCGGTCTGATTCTGACCCGCGAAGGCAATGCACCGGGGCAGGTGAAACAATACGACCGCTTCCGGGGGCGGGTCATGTTCCCGATCCATAACGTGTCGGGGCGGGTGATTGCCTTCGGGGCGCGTATTCTGAAAACCGACAAAAACCAACCGAAATACCTTAACTCGCCCGAAACCGAGGTTTACCATAAAAGCCAGGTCCTGTACGGCATTTCGCAGGCCAAACAAACCATCCGGCAGGAGGACAACTGCTTCCTGACCGAGGGCTATACCGATGTAATCTCCCTGTATCAGGCGGGCATCAAAAACGTCGTTGCCTCTTCGGGTACGTCACTGACCATCGAGCAAATCCGGTTGATCAGCCGGTTTACGCAGAATGTCACGATGTTGTATGACGGCGATGCTGCCGGTATAAAGGCAGCGCTGCGGGGAGTAGACATGGTGCTGGAAGAAGGGCTGAACGTCAGTATCGTTACATTCCCGGACAACGAAGACCCGGACAGTTATGTCCGGCGGGTCGGTGGCGAGGCGTTTAAGACCTACATCAAAAACCACGCCCTCGACTTTATCCGGTTTAAGACCGATACCCTGCTGCGCGATGCCGGTGAAAATCCCTTCCGGAAAGCCGAAGTGATTGCCGAAGTGGTCGAAAGCATCATTAAGATTCCGGACCCGCTGAAACGGCAGATCTTTTTCCGGAATACGGCGCAGCAGATGAAGGTTGATGAGCAGACGCTCATTTCCGAAGGCAACCGCCTGATCCGGAAGCAGCACGAAAAGAAAGCACAGGACGCTGAACGGCAGGAAGCGACCAGCCGGCGGCAGGCACAGAACCGGCCGGCCAACGGGCCCGGTCCGGGCTTCCCGCCACCGATGGAGCCCTCGGAAGACGAGTGGAACGCGCTGTTTGCCGAAGCCGGCATCAGCGGGGCGGAGCCGTCGGATATGCCTGCTCCGGCAACCGGCAACCGGTCAGGTGCGCCGGCCACGCCAACACTCCAGCCGGCCAAACCTGTTACACGGACGTCGTTATCCTATCAGGAAGAAGAGTGTATCCGGCTGCTGATCAACTATGGGCACCGGGAGCTGGAACCGGGCATTTCGCTGTGCCAGTATATGCTCAGTGAACTCGACGAAATTGATTTCCAGACGCCGCCCTACAACCTGATGCTGGCCATTTTCCGCGAGGCCTTTGTACGGGGCGAGATCCTGACCGCCGACGATTTTCTGAATCGGCCACCCGAAGCAGGTGATTATAACCTCCAGCACGAAGCCATTCACATGACCACGCCCAAGCACGAAATCAGCGACGGCTGGCAAAAGCACGAAATCCACGTACCGACGGAGGATGAGCTGAAGATTCTGTCGGATTTGGCGTATACCAACATCCTGCGCATCAAGAAAATGATGGCCGAAGAACGGATGTATGCCCTCAAGCGCCGCCTGTCCGAAACCAGCATTCCCGAGGAGCAGGACCACATTATGATTGAGTATATGCACTACAAACGCGTGGACGTGGAAATTGCCAAACTGCTGGGAACGGTGATTTCCGGATAAATCAACCCCGTTACCCGAAAACAAAGCGGCCGCCCCGATAATCATCCGGGCGGCCGCTTTTATTTTCTTCGGAGAGACTAGATAACCTGAGCACTTAGTTCAATTTCCTCGCCTGTTTTGTGCAGGAACCGGAAATCCATCAGCCCTAGTGAGCTATCCTGAATCAGTTTAACCCAGGTTTTATATTTCCAGTACCACTGCCATTGCTTCGAACGAATCCAGCCCTTGGTAAAGTAAGCGTGCAGGAACGGATGTAAAATCACCGTAATGCCGCGCTCATTTTGTCTGGTCAGGATATAATCGAGGTTGTTCTCGATTACGTCGGTAACAAGCACACTGGCCTGAATACTGCCGGTTCCGCCGCAGGTCGGACAAACCTCGCGGGTGGTGACGTTCATTTCGGGGCGAACGCGCTGGCGCGTTATCTGCATAAGCCCGAACTTGGTCAGCGGCAGGATGGTGAACTTTGAGCGGTCGAATTTCATTTCGTCCCGCATCAGGTCATAAATCAATTTCTTGTTTTCGGCCTTCTTCATGTCGATGAAGTCCACCACAATAATTCCCCCCATATCGCGCAGGCGCAGCTGTCGGGCAATTTCTTTGGCGGCTTCGCGGTTCACGCTGATGGCCGTGGCCTCCTGGTCTTCCTCGGAGTTCGATTTGTTGCCACTGTTTACGTCAATGACGTGCAGGGCTTCTGTGTGTTCAATGATCAGATAACCACCGCCGGGTAAGCTCACCGACCGACCGAACAGGGATTTGATCTGTTTTTCGAGCCCGAGGGCTTCGAAGACTTTACTCTTGCCGGAATAGAGTTTTACGATTTTCTCTTTTTCCGGCGCAATCGTGTGAATGTAGTGCTTGATTTCGTCAAAGGCCTCGCGTGTGTCGACGGTAATACTGTCAAACGACTCGTTCAGCATATCGCGCAGGATTGACGAAGCGCGGTTCATTTCACCCAGTACCCGGTCGCGGGGTTTCGCCTCGCGGAGGGCTTGCATGGCCGTTTCCCACTTTTCGAGTGAGTTCTGGAGATCGCGGTCCAGCTCTTCCACCTCACGCCCCTGTGCGACTGTCCGTACGATCACCCCGAAATTCTGGGGTTTCAGCGACGACATCAGTCTGAGCAACCGGGTTCGTTCGGCGCGGTCAGTGATCTTTTTAGAGATATTGACCGAGCTGGCAAACGGTACGAGTACCAGGTAACGACCAGCAATCGAAATATCGCAGGAAAGGCGCGGGCCTTTCGTGGATATGGGTTCCTTAACTACTTGCACCAGGATCGGCGCTCCCTTTGCTAATACCTTATCGATTTTGCCGATTTTTTCGATTTCCGGCTCCAGTTTGAAATTATTGAGCCGGCCGGTATTGGCGCGCTTGGCGATAATATCCTTAGTAAACTTATTGAGCGAATTAATATTCGGCCCTAAGTCCTGATAATGGAGAAATCCGTCTTTTTCGTGGCCGACGTCGACAAACGCAGCATTCAGGCCAGAAGACAGTTTCTTGATTGTTCCTAAGTACAGATCACCAACCGTAAAGCTGCTGTCCAACTCTTCGACGTGATACTCCTGCAGGCGTTTGTCCTGCAAAAGAGCAATCCGGTCGCCTTTCTGAGTTGAACTAATAACTAATTCATTGCTCACAAGTTGAAGACGCGATTAAGGATGGCATGTCTTAATAAAAAAGAAGAAGCCGCGCGTTGAATACGGGGCTTCTTAAAGGGGTAGCAGTTTGCCGTTGCAGTGAGCCGTCTCAACCTGCTCCTGTCACTGCTACCGCTAATTATTTTTTCTTATGCCGATTCTTCCGAAGCCGCTTCTTCCGCTTGTGGGTAGCGATCTTATGACGCTTTCTTTTTTTACCGCAAGGCATACGTGTCTTAAGGTTAAATATGTAACAAATTGTCGGCTAATCACCCGATTAGCCCGTTATCGTTCAACAGAACTACGGCACGTATAATGCTTAATGCAGGCTGTATAATGTGGTACTCACCGACCATTGTTCAGTATACATTATTCATTTACGCTGACGGCGTACTGCTGGTCATTTCAGGCGCTCTTCATATTCACGAACAGCGGCCAGAACCTGTGGATCTTTTTCCCGGGTCTTTACCTGAGCAAGGACCTTGCGGGCTTCGTCTTTCTGCCCTGCCTCTGCCAGGCTGATACCCAAATAAAACTGAGCTTTCCGGCTCGCCGGGTTGTGGGTCAGAATCTGCCGGAAGCGATCAATTGCGCGCTGATACTGCCCCGACTTCATCGACAACAGACCCAGATTAAACAGGGCCAGCTCGTTTGTTGGATCCTGCTGTAACACTTCACGCAGGAGCATAATACCCTGCATCGGTGTTTGCGTACTGACATAGGTCATGGCCATGTTAGCCTTGGCCGTCAGCAGATTCGGATTATTGTCAAGTGCTTTCTGATAGAATGCACGTGTCTGTTCACCCAGATATGCAGACTTCTGATCATCAACCGCAAAGCCGAATGCTTCAAAATAAGCGTCTCCTGCCAGCAGAAAGGTACGTTCGTTCGGCATAGTTTCAGCCAGTTTCCCGGCATAATACGCAGCACTGTCGTACCGGCTCGCTTCTTTAAAGGTGGCCATCAGCTGACCGGTCACAGCTTCTTTCTGATCCGCACCGGCGGTTGCCAGTTTTTGCTTCAGCTCATCAACGCGCTTTTTCTGCTCAGGAGCAAGCGGCGCATTGTGGGCAGTGGAAGGCATTCCCGAAGCCTTAGAGTCTGAGGGCGTCTGTGATGAAACCGGATCCGTCACACGACCACCCAGCTTTTTGTCTTCATTACGGACAGCCACTTTCGGCAGGCTGTATAACCCAACCGTGAGTGCTGAAGCTACTACGACAACAAGAAGAATGGATTTGTTCATTGATCACTATTTAATTCACAAACGCCTTCAGCCCCGTCAGCAGTTCCCGATCAGAGAACCAGGTTCTGCGTAAAACGCGGCGGTGCCTATTCAGCAGCTACGCCTGATTTTACACTTGATTTCACTTGCTCTACGAAAACCTTAGCCGGCTTGAAGCTCGGGATAAAGTGCTCGTCGATAACCATAGCCGTATTTTTTGAGATATTCCGGGCTACCTTCTTAGCTCTCTTCTTGTTAATGAAGCTGCCAAACCCTCTCACATAAATCGGCTCCTCTTTGGCCAGCGACTCTTTTACTACCGTAAAAAACGACTCTAAAGTATGTGCTACTTCAGCTTTGTCAATTCCGGTTTTTTCGGCAATTTCTGCGATTACGTCTGCTTTCGTCACGACTTTCTAAAACTTTAACGTTTATTGTGTTGTTGAAAAATCAGGTGTCAAAAATGGGAGTACAAAGGTATGGCTTTCCATTAGAAATTAAAAGTAAGGCTTTCGTGTTTTTCCGTCTTAAATCACATTTTTTATTTTATTTTGGATTGGCAATCAGACAATAAACCCAACGCGGTAACCGTTCAAGACACTTTTGCGCCCATCCTGGAGGCATGGTACGAACGGCATAAACGAAATCTTCCCTGGCGGCATACCCGTGACCCCTATGCGATCTGGCTTTCTGAGGTAATTCTGCAACAAACCCGTGTTGCTCAGGGACTTCCGTATTACGAACGTTTTCTGAACGCCTATCCGCACGTGCAGGCAATGGCCGATGCCGATGAACGGGATATTTTACGGCTCTGGCAGGGTCTGGGCTATTACTCCCGGGCCCGCAACATGCACCGGACTGCCCGGCAGATTACTAGCGAACGGGCCGGTAAGTTCCCGGAGACCTATCACGAACTGCTGCAGCTGAAGGGTATCGGTACCTATACAGCAGCCGCTATTGCTTCCTTTGCTTTTGGTGAGCGCGTGGCCGTCGTTGACGGGAACGTATACCGCGTACTGGCCCGTGTTTTCGGCCTTGAGGACGACATTACCACCACTACAGCCAAAAAGACCTTTGCCGGTCTGGCGCAGCAACTGATCCGGACCGCAACCGATCCGGCAACCTATAATCAGGCCATTATGGAGTTCGGGGCCATTCAGTGCACGCCGGTTGCACCCGACTGCCTGCTGTGTCCGGTCCATGCGCATTGTGTGGCTTTCCAGACGGGCCGGCAGCACCTGTTACCCGTCAAAAGCAAGAAAGCACCCGTCCGCGAACGCTATTTTAACTATATCGTACTGACAAGACAGCATCCGGAACATGGTCTGCAACTGGCGATGCGGGAACGCACCGGCCGCGATGTCTGGCAGAATCTGTATGACTTCTACCTGATTGAGACCGATGAACCGAAAGAAAGCTGGCAAACGCTCAGCCTGCCTGAAAATTTGTCATTAATGCTGCCAATTTCTGCGCCGAAAGCCGGTCCGGTAAAGCTGGTACAACTTTTGTCGCATCAACGCATCAAAGGAACGTTCTATCAGGTGATGGTACCCTATGCAGGCTCAGATACGCTTCCTGACGGTTTTTCGTGGCTTACAGCAGCCGGCGCCGAACAGGTTCCGAAACCGGTTCTGATCACGAATTATCTTCAGAATCAGCTTGGATAAGTCGTTTTTCCGGCGTATCTTTAATCTCTCTGTGCCACACAGTTTTTTCATATATTAACGACAAGACAACAGATATGGCTGGTGTTAACAAAGTAATTTTAATCGGTAACCTGGGAAGTGATCCGGAGATCCGCTATCTTGACGGAGGCTCAACGGTTGCCCGTTTCAACATTGCAACCACTGAAGCGTATACCAACCGTAACGGTGAGCGCGTGGAGCAAACCGAATGGCACCGTGTTGAATTATGGGATAATCTGGCGAAAATCGCCGAACAGTACCTGCGGAAAGGCCACCAGGTATATATCGAAGGAAAACTGCGCAGCGAAACCTGGCAGGATAAGGATGGCGTGCAGCGTACCGGCGTACGGGTACGGGGAACGGGTATGACCCTGCTCCGGAACCCGGCCGAAGGCGGCGATTCAGCAGGACCTGCGTATTCGGCGCAACCTGCGGCAGCCAGTCAGAGCCAGCCGGCAGCACCGGCTAACCGCCCCGCTCCGGCACCATCACCGGCTCCGGCCCCCAGAAGGCAGCCGGAACCCGTACCGTTTGAAAGTAACGGAGGAGACGATGATCTCCCCTTCTAAACCAGTACCTGCCCCGGTCCAGACCGTCTGATCCTTTCGGATATCCTGATCAGTCTGCCTGTACCGGGGCGACCCGAACATAGTGTGAACCAAATACAACCTGAATGGATCCGGGAGACCCGTCGATACGACAGGTGTTGCCAGCGGCTGACGCCGGCTGGAGCACCTATATAAATGATTATGGCCCCTTTGCGGCCCTGCTGCTATTGCTATTGGTGCTGGCCAGTTTAGCCTCAGCCACCGAAGCTGCCTTTTTTACCCTCACGCCCGAACACCGTACCAGCTGCCGGGAAAGCAATGATCCCGCTGATAAACGGATTGCCTCCCTGCTCGAACGCCCGCGACGACTACTGGCTTCTCTGGTCATTCTCAACAATGTCTTCAATATCGCGATTGTCGTCATCGTTACCTACCTCACCTGGAATACCGCCCAGCACCTGAACGCATCAGGCTGGTGGCTTATCAGCGGCACCCTGCTGACTACACTGGCTATTGTTCTCTTCGGCGAGATTATCCCGAAGCTCTATGCCAGCCAGAACAATATCACCGTTGCCCGCCGCACAGCCCCCCTTGCCCGACTGGCACTCTTTCTCTTCAAACCGTTTTCGATCATGCTGGTGAACCTGAGTAACCAGATTGATAAACGCATCCAGCGTCGTGGTTACCGGGTCTCGGTCGAAGAACTGAATCAGGCCGTTGATCTGGCCGGCAGCGACTCCACCGCCGAGGAGCGCGAGATCATTAAAGGTATTGTCAATTTCAGTAACCTGACCGCACGGCAGGTTATGCGCTCACGGGTCGATATTTCGGCGGTCGACATGGAATCGTCCTTTATGGAACTGATGGAGCGGATTAACCTGTCGGGCTACTCCCGCATTCCCGTTTTTAAGGAAAGCATTGATCAGGTAGAAGGTATTCTTTACATAAAAGACCTGCTTCCGCACCTGAATGCCGGCGCCGATTTTGCATGGCAACCGCTGATCCGCCCTGCCTTTTTTATTCCCGAACAAAAGAAAGTCGATGACCTGTTACAGGATTTCCAGAAGAAACGGATACATCTGGCCATCGTGGTCGATGAATATGGGGGAACACGGGGACTGGTAACGCTGGAAGATATTATTGAGGAAATCCTGGGCGATATCAACGACGAGTTCGACGACGAAGAACTGGCAACGTTCCGGCGGATCGATCCGGATACGTTTATCTTTGAAGGCAAAACGGCCCTGCCGGATGTTTGCCGGGTGCTTGACATTGACCTCTCGCTTTTCGATGATATCCGTGAAGGCAGTGAATCACTGGGCGGTTTATTACTGGCCCTGTTCAATCATCTGCCCGGTGCAGGCGAAGAAATAAGCACACAGGGACTTACGTTCCACGTACTGTCTGCGGATCACAAACGTATCGGTGAGGTCAGGATTACGCGTCATGCTGAGCAGGAAAAGCCGGAATCTGTCAGCGCAAGAGAAGAATAAGGAGCGAAAGCGAAACCGTTGGCTAGATAATCGATCTGGTCAATACATTTCGCATAGACAGCTTTTCATCTTTTTGATAATTTGGGGGCAGTAACCTTTATAAATCAAGAAGATGAGTCTGACAGCTACTCTGAAAACGGCAATCAAGAGCGTGCTTCGCCCTGATCCTAAGCCAATTACTGACTTTGAATACCGCACCCTGCCCTGGATTGATAAAAAGGATGCCGATATAAACGCCTTCCTGAAGCAGTATAGCCGCACGGATGATTTTCCGTACGACCTGCGGGAGAAGCTGGAATTCTGGCAGAAAAACGGCTATGTTATTCTTGAAAAAGCCATTCCGGAAGCCTGGCTGGATATGCTCTGGAGCGAGGTTGACGAAGTCTTTACCAACAATGACAAATACTCCCTCAAAATCCAGGTTGATTTACCGGAGTACTCAGGACGTGCCGTACAGCTTGCCAAAGACCTGCCTCAGC
>NZ_CAMFHL010000253.1 GCF_945952095.1 uncultured Arsenicibacter sp.
ATTGCCTCTTGTCTCGTGGGCTCGGAGATGTGTATAAGAGACAGGAAGAAGATCGCTACCCAGAAGTGGGTTGACTATACCGTCATGCAGGCGACACAGGCGTGGGCTGAATCCCGCCGCACGAAGCTGGTTGGTTTCACGTTCCCGACGGACAACGGCTCGAACACGGCCAAAACGCCACCGACACGGTTGTTATACCCAACCAGTGAGGCATCGCTGAATACGATCAACTATCAGACGGTGAAAGCCAAAGATACACAGACCACCAAGTTATTCTGGGATGTGAAATAAGGGATTCATAACCCTACTCATACTGTAAACAACGCTACGACATCGTTTGTCGTAGCGTTTGTTTTTTTAGCGGTTTGCCACGAAGGCGGGAAGACAAGAAGGCGCACGACGTTAATTTCACGGTAATAATTAACTTCGTGTCCCTTTGTTTCTTCCCGCCTTTGTGGTTGAAAATAAACTATGGAAACAATTGAACCAAAGATCCTGCCGCTGGTAGACGCCCTGAATGCGACGGGCGTTGTCCGGACATTTTCGAGCTGTGAAGGGCACTATGACCCCGCCGACCAGACTATCCGCGACCGGAATCATGCCGAGGTCCGGTTTGTGCCGGCCGCCGGACATGCTGCGCAGGATGTAGAACAATGGCTGGGCGGGGTACTGGTCCGGTTTAAAAAAAAGCACGGGGTAATGCCCATGCAGGTGATCGGCTATAAGCTGTTTACGCCGTTTGACGACGACATCGACGAGACCTTTGTGCTGGAACTGAAACCGTTCAACCGCTTTGAGCCGCCGCACACCAAGCGGGCTGATACCGATCAGGCAATTCTGCGGCTGGTACAGGTGCTGTCAGCTCCCTGACGGACCGGTGTACTCCATCTGATAGAGATCGTAGCCTGCTGCCCAGTAATCTTTGACAACCGCCTGCAACACAAACCCCAGCCGCTCGTAAAAACGGTAAACGTGCTGCGACGTGCGGACAAGGATCACCGTACCCCCTTCGGTCTCCCTGATCTGCTGAATACGGTATTCGGAAAGCCGCCGGCCTATACCCTGACCCTGCCAGGCGGGATGCACAATGTCCCAGGATAGCCGGAAGATGGTCGGGCCGTCGGGGTTATTATAGCCCCCGCAGCCAACGAGCTGATCATCCGCTTCGACGACAAAATAACGGGTCGCTTCGTATTTCAGGTAATTGATAAAATCTTCTTCTTCTTCCGGTGCGAAGAACTCAGGGGTGTTAAGCCGCAGCAGACTCAACAGCGCCGGTACATCTGTGTGTGGATTAAAGGCTCTGATTTGCATAAAATTATAGTAGAGGCAGGGGCACAAAGAAACCTCCTTCGTGCCCCTGCTTATCTTTCTGCCTTTGTGGTTTAAAACAACTTACTTCTTTCCCGTCCCGATTGACGCGGCCGGTGCTGACGCCTGACCTACAGCCTGTGTCAGCGTATTAATCTGTTCCGTTAGCTTGCCGATGGCCGCCGAGTAGCGTGCTTCGATGGCCGGCAGATTAGCGGTCGATTTCAGCGAGGCTTCGTAGAGGAACGCGGGCAGCATCCAGTCAGCATAGCCGCTATACGGGTCCGGTGCGGCATACAACGATTTATACCACTTGCCAAAGGCCATGCCATCCGGATCGATAAAGGCTTTTTCCAGCTGACGAAGGTCGCGGTTGATGGCTTCGGACTGCTTTTTATCAATCGTTCCCGCCGCCAGTTTTTGCTTAACGGCCGCCGCATAGGCATCCGTGCTTTGCTTAAGCGCATCGACCTGCTTCAGCACGTTGTCAATCGAGTAGTCGGGTTTGTAGGCTTTGATCGCCTTTTCGGCTGCTTTCAGGTGCGTGGTCAGGTCGGCCGGATAGCGGGTTACGTCATACGGAATCAGGTCGGCATTGGCCAGACGCGTCGTCAGCGTGCCCATCATCTGCTCCACCAGCGGCCCCATTTTGTAGCCCGGATTGGCAAACTTTTCGTAGTAGTACAAGTCGTCGTAAACCGAGTGGTAGAGTGTCGGGCCGTGGGTGCCGATGCTGGCCGACGGTACACCGGCGTGCATGTAGAAGGCAATATGGTCCGATCCGCCGCCCAGATTCCCGATGTTCGGCTCGCTGGCACCCGGCTTTTTGCTGCCCATCCAGTGTTGATACACCGTTTTGGCGGAGTCAGGATACTGCACCGCCTGCGAGGCTTCTACCAGCAGTGTTTTGAGCGATGGCGAGGCACTGCCGCCAAACATCGCCCCCGAAACTGCCGCATCGGCGTTGAAATAGGCTACTGCCTTTTTGCTCAGCTCATCGCGGAACTGCTCGACCCATTCCGTGGAGCCGATAACACCGGCTTCTTCGGCATCCCAGTGCGCAATTTTAATTGTCCGGCGGGGCCGCTGCCCGTCTTTCGCCAGTTTCCCCAGCGACTCGGCCAGTGACAGCAACATGGACGTACCGCTGTTGGGGTCGGTTGCGCCGAACGACCAGGCATCGTAATGGCAACCCATCACTACCCATTCGTCAGGAAATTCGCTGCCGGTCAGGGTGCCGACTACTTCATAGACCCGGACAAAATCCTTTTCCTGCTGCACGTTCAGCCGCACTTCCAGCGCCAGACCGCCCTCGAGCCGGTAGGCAAACGGCAGGCCACCCTGCCAGCCCGCCGGAAGCTCTTTACTGCCGGTCATGCGTTTCAGGATTTCCTGGGCCGAGTTCCACGGCAGGGGCGTCACCGGAATTTTGTGCAGCGCCACGTCTTTCGGATCGCTGCGTTTGACTTTCACCGGCCCGTCGAGGGGGAGCGCCGGTTCGCCCGGTGTCAGAGCATCGCCCGTAAAGTCGACGGTCAGCAGGGAGCCGCGCTGAATGGTACTTTCGCTCGACAGGGGGCCTTCGGGAAAGGTAATGCCTTTTTTGTAGCCCGAGTCTTCCGGATCGGTGTAAATGATGACGCCGGCCGCTCCGGCTGCCTGGGCGTGTTTGGCTTTGTAACCGCGGAAATTGCCGCCGTAACGGGCCATGACAATCTTGCCTTTCACGGAAATACCCAGTTTGGCCAGTTGCTCAAAGTCTTCCTTGCGGCCGTAGTTGGCATAGACCACCTCGGCGGTCACATCGCCCGAGCCGGACCAGGCATTCCAGCCCTGGGTCAGCAGCGGATGTCCCGAGTATTTGTCGTCGGGGACAATGTACTCGCGGGTGTTCAGCGGCTCGCGGATCGGCTCGACCAGTTCCACGGCAATGGTGCCGGGGCCTTTGGGCAGGTAAATGTCATGGGGGTAAATGTCGACCTGAAGGCCGGCTTTTTTCATGGTCTCGACGATGTAATCGCGGACTTTGGCGTTTTCGGGCGTACCGGCCAGGTGCGGCACCGAACACATCGTTTGCAGATGTTTTTTAAACCGCTCTGTCGATTGCTGCGTCTGAAACACCTGCTCAAATTTAGTCTGCTTCGCCTGATTGTCGGGGGTAAAGCCGCTGATGGTTGACTGCGCCTGCGCCGACAGGCAGGAGAGGGCTGCCAGCAGGCCGGAAAAGTAATAAACTTTCATGAATACGTCAGATTGTTGAGAGTTAACAGGTTAAGAACCGTAAGTTAACCGAAATCCAGGATTTCTACATACCCTTCCGTACCGTTTACACGAATTCGCTGCCCGTCTTTGATGAGCGATGTGGCCTTGTCGATACCCACTACGGCGGGTAAGCCGTATTCACGGGCGATCACGGCCCCGTGGGTCATCAGTCCGCCGACTTCCGTAACCAGCCCTTTGATCGACACAAACAGGGGCGTCCAGCCCGGATCGGTGAAGGACGTTACCAGAATATCGTCGGGTCCGGGTTCGGCCTCACCCATCTGCCGGATCACCCGCGCCCGTCCTTCCACGATGCCGGCCGACACCGCTAAACCGGCAATGGCGCCCGCCGGCAGATTCTCCCGTTTGTATGAACTGGTAATGATCTCGCCCTCTGAGGTATACACACGCGGCGGCGTCAGTTTGTCAAACCGGAAATAGTCGGCTTTGCGTTGCTGAATGAGCTGGTTATCGACCGTATGCGTTCGGACGAGGTCGTCCAGTTCATTGAAGGTCAGGTAGAAAATGTCTCCGGCATCGGGCAAAACTCCTGCCTGTACAAGCCGGCCGGCCTCGGCCAGCAGCGCCTGTTTACAAATAAAGTACCGGCTGACAATGTCGTATTTGGGGTATTCACGGTAACCGATCAGGTTTCTGACGAGTTGAATCATCCGGTCGGCAGCGGCCGCTTTTTCGTCGCCGCCGGGGAGTTGCCGGAGCCGTTCCAGTATTGATTCCCGTTTGCGTGTTGCTTCGCGCAACCCCTCTTCAAACTTTTGCCTGGCCGCTCCGGGCACGCTGTTTCTGACATTACTGAGAATGACCGGCAGGAGCAGGGCTGGTTGTTCGCGCCAGCGCGGGCGGGTAATGTCGATTTCACCGCTGCACCGCATGCCGTACTGGTCGAGAAACGCGAGGATCGCCTCCCTGGCTTCCCGGCCGCCCTGTACGTCGTCTAACTGATTCAGAAAGGAGTCGTCAACTGCTTGTTGCAGCCGCTCAATAACCGCCGGATAGGGGCGGATTACGTCGGCCACATCCAGCAGGGCCAGCCCCATTTCCGATGTGATGTTATTCGGAACCGATTGCGTCAGGGTATCGGCAACACCTTTTTCACCCAGCCACTGCGCGATGTGTTCGTTCAGCCAGGTGGAGGCGTTCATAGCAGTCATGATCACCCTGAAACCGCGCGGGTCTTTCATGGCGCCACGGGTCTGCCGGATATGGTCAACGATAAAATCGATGAGCGCCGGACCGGTTTTGTGCTTAATTTCTTCCCGGAAGGCCTCAATGGATGCCTGACTTTGCCGGATCAGTTCACCGACAACCGAGGGGTCAAAATCCTTCAGCGTCTGGTAATCGGCGAGGGCCGGGTTACCAGACGGACTTTTCTGTACTGTCGCGTCATCCGTCACGGGCTGGATGAAGTCCTCGCGGGCCAGAATGGATGTCAGCGCGTCTTTGATCAGCGGGTCGTTATTGCCCAGCACGTTCAGCATCAGCTGCCGTCCGGCCGGTGTCGCCAGTTCGGGGGCTACATCGACAAACAGCCGGCCGCCGGCTGCGTACATGGGGCGTCCGGCGGTAAGCTGCCAGAGTGACATACCCAGCGGCCGGATGGGGTCGGTCATCATCTGTTGGTGGCCAACCGAAATGTAGACGTGTGGCTGTTGGTCACTGACCGCCGGAAGGGGATAAAGTGTAGTGATCGGGCGGCTCTGCACGATGTAGAACTGCTTACCGGCCAGGCACCATTCAATATCCTGCGGAGAACCAAAATGCTGTTCGATCTGCCGGCCGATGCCGGCCAGTTCGCCGATTTGTGCGTCCGTTAATACCTGTTGCTGTTGCCGGTCGGGCGGCAGTTCCCGCTCCTGTGTGCCACCTGCGGCTGCCGCCTCCATAACCAGCGTTTTTGCCGGTATCACCATTTCCGTAATTATGCCGTTGCGGACCTTGTAGGTATCCGCATTCGTGCGGCCGGATACGAGGGCCTCGCCCAGCCCAAAGCCCGCGTCGATGGAAACCACGCTCCGGTTCGACGTAACGGGATCGGCCGTAAACAACATGCCGGAAGCCTGCGGAAACACCATTTTCTGAATCACCACCACCAAAGGCACCGTCCGGTGATCGAAACCATGCTGAATCCGGTAGCTGACAGCCCGTTCGGTAAACAGCGACGCCCAGCACTGGCGGACGTGGGTCAGGATGGCTTCCCCGCCGACAATGTTGAGGTAGGTATCCTGCTGACCGGCAAACGAAGCGGTCGGTAAATCCTCGGCTGTTGCGCTCGAACGAACGGCGTAGGCGTCATTCACGCCATAAGCCGTGAGGTGATTATGAATGGCTTCGCGCAGGCCGGCCGGTATGGGAATGGCTTCGATCTGCCCGCGGATGGCTGCGCTGAGCGAGGCAATGGCGGCCCGGTCGGTAGCCGGTACAACGGCCAGTTGATCCAGCAGGGCCGCGACCCCCGCGTTCCCGGCAACGATGTGTTTAAAGGCCTCTGTTGTGATGCAGAAGCCGTCGGGAACGTGAATGCCGTTGATGCGGGCGAGTTCGCCCAGGTTCGCGCCTTTGCCACCGGCGGTTGTCAGAGCAGTTTTGTCAAGGTTCAGGAAATCAGCGATGTAGTTGTGCATGGTGCCGGATTAGAGGTCGTTGAGTTGATCGGTGGTCTGCTGCATCAGGGCAATGGCTTGCCGGAAATAGGTGTCGAGCACGGTGCGTTCGTCGGCTGAAAAGCCGGCAAGGAGTGCTTCGTGTCGTTGCCGGAAATCCCGGTACAACGGTTCGAACAGGGCCATGATCACGTCGGTTTCCGGTACAATAAAGACTTTCCGGCGGTCATCGGGTGCAAATTGCCGGCGCACGAGTCCTTTCTTTTCGAACCGGTCAATCAGGCCCGTGACGGCTCCCGTCGTCAGACCGGTGAGCGTGGCGAGTTCACCGGCGGTCATTTGCCCTTTCTCCTGCAAAAAGCCCAGGTATTTGTGATCTGTCCCCGACAGTCCCGCCTGCCGGGCCACCGCCTCGTGCATCTGTATGGAGGTGTAGGCATATAACTGGCTCAGTTTCCGTACCTGTTTAACCGTTTCTGCGTCGCTCATTTGTCTTAGTTGATAAATATCTTAGCTGCAAAGATAAATGGGCATTGTCGAATTGCCAAATGAATATTGGGACCGGTGAAACCGTGTCGTACCTACGGCACGAATGGATGTTGTTGGTTTTGGTTACCGTTTTTACGGACGCTTTTCTACCGACGCTGCGCTGTTATGTCCCTACGGGACAATGGGGTGTGGCCTTAGCGGATTTTCGCCATGGCCCGCACGGGAAATGTGCCGACGCCTTTGAATTTGGGTGGTACGGCGCTGAATGTGAAGCCTTCATCGGGCAGCAGTTGCAGGTTACACAGGTGTTCGACAATCAGTATTTCCGCACCTAACAGCGTGGTGTGCACCGGTCTTGTGTTGCCGGTTGTGCAGTCAATATTATGCGAGTCGATACCGACGAGCCGGACGCCGCAGTCGCGCAGATAGATAGCGGCACCCTCTGTCAGATAGGGGTGGTTTTCGTAGTAGGTTTCCGTATTCCAGTGCGCGTCCCAGCCGGTGTGAATCAGCACGGCCCGGTTTCTGATTTCGTAGTTCCGGACGTGTGCTTCGGTGATCGCCAGTGTGTCGGTAAACGGCACCCGGATCACCACGGCGTCCAGGTCAGCAAAGCAGGCCAACTCCACTTCAGAGAGGTCTTTGCCATACTCGAACCGGTGAAACGGACAGTCAATGTAGGTACCGGTATTGGTGACCATTTCAATTTTACCGATCTGAAATTCAGTACCTTCGGCATACACCTGCCTCGACCGCTCACGGCTGAGGTAATCACAGATGACAGGAGCGGGGAGGCCTTTGTAGGTAACCAGACCGTCTTCGATGGTGTGGCTCAGATCAATAAAAACCTCACGTCCCGTTGGTTCGTTGATGGGTTTACGCTTGTGCGGTTCCGTCAGAATTTCCTTGTTCAGAATTCGGGTCTGACCCACCATCAGCAGCCGCAGATCGGCGATAATGTGGTCGGCGAGTTGCCGGTCCGAAATATCGTCGCCCGCAATGTCCAGCCGGAAATCCTCACCCTTGATGCTGCCGCCGTTGGTAAAATAAATTTCAAAGTCAAATTTTACGCGTTTGTCCATAGTCGTTGTCCGGTTAAAAATATTCTCAGGAAAGCCGGTAAATATATTCCTCAATGTCGGCTTGCCGCGCGTTGGCAAAGCCGTGGTCGGTACCAATTTTTACAAAGCCGCATTTCGTCAATACCCGCTGCGAGCCGATGTTGTCAAAGGCGACCCGTGCATAAACTGGTCGGTGAGGCGCAATGGTCAATAACTCGTTCAGGGCTTTCGTCGCGATGCCCTGTCCCCAAACGGCCCGGTCGAGCCAATAGGTCAGTTCGGTCTCGCCGTCGAGCACAAACGTTGAGATGCTGCCCACAATAGTATCGCCCGCGAAGATGGTCCGCATGAGAACGGTCGGATTGTTGAGAAGCGCTGTGTATTTGGCGATATAGGCGGGTTTATCCGCAGGATTTTTGGGCATGAAGGCCGCTAAAAAGCCTGCTTCCGGATCGAGCTGAAACCGGAAAAAGTAGTCCAGATCGGCGACTTCGGTTGGTTTGAGGATAATGGTTTGATGCATGATCTGTTGCATGCGTATAGGGATTTATTGTGGCTTTTTCCGCAGCCACGCCCGTACCGGCTCATCGTATAGCTTCAGGCTGGCATAGGCTAACAGCATAGCGCCGGTAAAGGTAAGCAGGGCATAGGGTGAAGCCTGCCACAAGGTAATGCCTTTATGATTACTTACCCAGGCCACGTAAAAATATACAAGCACATAGTGCGTCATGTACAAGGGATAGGAAAGCTGACCAAGAAAGGTGCAGATCGTTTCCTCCGTGCGGCTGCTTACCACCCCGCTGGCTCCGATGTAAACGATCAGCGGAAAAGCGATGATGATACAAAACGCTTCGTACAACCCGTTCAGCCACAGACGGTCTGCGCCGCCGATTCGGGGCATAAACAGGATAACAGCCACCAGCAGGCTGCACCACAGGAAGGCATGTTTGATGCGCGTTGGTTTGGTCACCCGCGATAACAGTAGCCCGGCAAAAAACGGAAACAGCGTACGGGTTATGCCCACGCGCATGTGCTCGGCGTTCAGTGTCCACCCGCCGGTTACGTCGCCGTTGGGGTTCGTAACGGCAAAATGCAGCAGCAGCGCTCCGGCCAGTACGACAAAGACGGTCAGTGCGGCGTTTGGCAGTTTTCTGATGCCCAGCGCATAGAGTATGTTGGCGATGTATTCGAAGAAGAGGGACCAGCCCACACTGTTGAGCGGATGCATTTCCAGCCAGCCACGGATATCCATGGAGATCGGGATGGGGATCAGCGTGTAGCCGATCAGCGTAACGACGATCAGCTTCCAGACCGGGACGGTATGAATAAGCGGCCAGATGGTCGAATCGGTAGCATAAAAACCCAGTGCGCCAAGGGTCATGCCCAGCACAACAAGCGGTTGCAGCCGCTCAAACCGGCGGCGCATAAACCCACTGAAGGTCAGTTTGTCCCATCGGTCATCGTAGGCATAGCCGATGACGAACCCTGACAGGAGAAAGAAAAAATCAACGGCCAGGTAGCCGTGGTTGACAACGTTATCGAGGTGGCTTGTGGCAAGCGGCTCAGTCAGGTGGAAACAGACAACGATAATTGCGGCCACGCCCCGCAGGCCGTCCAGGATTTGATAGTGCGGCTTTGTGTTGAGTTCGGTATTGGTCATGGGGTTTCGTTTCATACATTAAAACAAAAAGAGAGGAGCGTCGCGCTTTTCTCTTTATTTCTTTTCCAGTGCCTGAAACAGCTTACCGAGGATGAAATAAGCCCTTGCATGGGGATACCAATTGCCGTATGCACCGGAGGTCATGGCGATGATCATATTCTCTTCGGGGACAACTACCAGATGATTGCCGCCATTGCCGGATGCCCAGAGATAACTTACTTCCCGCTGGCCAAACCTGCGTTTTGTTCTGTACCAAAGCATCCCATATCCGTCAGCCAGCGGGTTATAGTCGCCGATTGCTTTGGAGTGTTCGCTTAACAGCCGGTTCATGTAGTCATAATCGGCCAGCTGCTTATCACCCCATTTCCCTTTGTTGGCAACCAGTAACCCCAGTTTGGCAAAATCCAGTGTAGAGAGGTAAAGGTTACCGGCAGCGCCGGTTTGATTGGCGGCATTAGCGTACCAGTAAAACTCGTTAATTGCCAGCGGGGCAAACACTTTTTGTCTGGCAAAATCCCTTAGGCTCATACCGGATTTTTCTTCAATAATGGCGCCGATCAAAACGGCGTTAATATCGGCATATACCCATTTTTGTCCGGGCTTGCCTGCTAACGGAACGCTCAACAAATAGGATACCCATTCATCTTTTGCCATCCATTTCCCTTCACTGCCCGGGGTTTTGGGGTTATCGGAATCAGCATCTAAGCCCGACATCATATTCAGCAGGTGAATAAGTTTGACTTGCTTATAATCTTCATGCATGGAAGGGTACTTCTTTTTGGAGAAGAACGAATAAACATCCTGATCTACATGTTGTACCAAACCCTCTTTGATAGCCACACCGAGCAGTAAAGCCGTAATGCTCTTTCCGGCCGACCGGATATCATGTATGTGATTACGCCAGAACGTGTTGTAGTAATTTTCTATGACAAGCTGATTGTTTTTAATAACGACTAAGCCCCGGTAATCCCGTTGTTTGAATCCGGCGATTGTATCCGTAAGCGCCCGAATGGAGTCTTTATTGAATCCGGCAGCCTCCGGACTAACAGCCGGAAGATCGGCAATTGCCTTTCGTTGTGCGTAGATAGAACACGATAAAAGCAATAAAAAGAGTGTCAGTAGTTTTTTCATGTGCTGAAAGGATAAGACAGCGTGTGGGCCAGAGAAATCTGCTGTTCCCGGACTTTCCTGATATGCCTTATCCGGTATGATAAAGCCGGTGCAATAAACGACTTATCAGCGGCTTGTTATCGTTAGTTTGTATTTTTCGGGCTTTGTTTTCGTACGTTCAACAAGTCCTCGCGCTTCCAGATCTAATTTCACGACTTCGCCATACCATTGAATACCGCCGTCAAAATTGTCCTTGATTCTGCTGTACAACTTCTCCATTAATTCGGTATGCGACAAGGCTGATTCGCTTAAAATCGCCATGATGTGTTCTTTAATGAACTCATATTTTCCTCTGGCAATGCTCTTGTTGGTTTTGCCGGGAGTGGGGTGTAGGGTCTGGAATTTCTCTTCGTTCATTATTAGTAAGTCTATGCTCAGACAACCGCCCGGGGTGCTCCTGATTCACAATGCTATGATCGTTCCTGCGTGAAATAAAGGCC
>NZ_CAMFHL010000254.1 GCF_945952095.1 uncultured Arsenicibacter sp.
CATCAATACCTTCCTGAGCCGCGAAAACGACGCCATGATGTTTGTCACGGCTTTTGTCGGCATTCTGAACCTGAAAACGGGCGAAGTAGAATATATTGATGCCGGCCACGAACCACCGCTCATTCTGCGGAAAGGCAGCGAGGTAGAGATTCTGAAGAAAAAAGGCGGGCTTGCCCTTTGCATCGACGGAAGTTTCGCCTACACATCGGCTACGTTTCAGCTTCAGCCGGGTGATGCGTTGTTTCTGTATACCGACGGCGTGCCCGACGCCAATAACCTGACCGGCGAGCGCTTCGGGATTCAGCGCGTCCGCGACCTGCTTAAGCCGGTTGCCGATACGGCTACCCCGCAGCAGATTAATAAGCTGGTGCTCGACAGCCTGCAAACCTTTATTGGTGAAGCTCCTCAGTTTGATGACATTACGGCGCTGGCACTCCGGTATTTCGGCTAAAACCGGCGTCAGAAAAGGAGACAGGACGTCAGCCGGTTCGCACTGACGTCCTTTTTTCAGGCCGCTACCCCGCCCGAAACGATGAGTTTCATGGCATCGGAGCTGGACATAGACAGTAGCGACACGTTTTCGGCCGGAACGATAAACAGCTCACCGGAAAAGGCATAGGAATGCGGAAAGTAGACCGCCACATGTCCTTTTAACCCGAGGTGGTTCAGATCAGCCTGCGTAATAAAGCCCAGCTTTTTCAGCTCTGACTGCCGGTTAACCACGACCAGAACCGGCTGGTTGAACTTCTTTTTATCACCGACGAAAGCCGAAATCAGATCCTTCAGTGAAAAATAAATCAGCCGCACGAGGGGCATGTGCTTTATGGACCCTTCGAAGAGGTTCAGCACAGAGTTCGGAATAACCGTCGACACCAGTACTCCCACGCCCAGAATAATCCCGAAAACAATCAGTAAACCAATACCCGGAATCTGCGTAGGTACTAATCCGTCAACCCAGATAAAAATACTGTAGAGAACCCAGATGGTTAATCCAATAGGGGCAACAGCCAGGAGTCCCCGGCCAAAATAGGTAAGAAACCGACTCATAGTGGCGGCAAGTGAATGGATGATCAGCAGTAAACATAACCTCAAACAAGCAACTAAAATTCATTTTTGTGGTATTTTGCCGCCATGATTCAGGCAAATAACCTCCGAAATTTCACCGAACAGGTCTTCTTGTCGATTGGCTGTCCGGATGCCGATGCACGGCTGGCCGCCGATGTTTTAATCAGCGCCGATCTGCGCGGTGTCGATTCCCACGGCGTGGCCCGGCTGCCGGGCTATGTGCGTTTATACGATCACGGCCGCCTAAACCCGACGCCGGACATCCGCATTGTGCACGAGTCCCCCTCGACTGCCGTGATCGACGGCGACCGCGGGCTGGGCCTTGTGGTCGGGCCGTGGGCCATGCAGGTAGCTATTGAAAAAGCCAGGCTGGCCGGTACCGGCTGGGTGGCGGTCCGGAATTCCAATCACTTCGGCATTGCCGGTTACCATGCGATGCTGGCCGCTGAACACGACATGATCGGTCAGGCCATGACCCATGCCGCCCCGCTGGTGGCACCTACCTTCTCCCTCGATAAACTCCTGGGCACAAATCCAATCGCCGTGGCGATTCCGGCTATGACCGAACCGCCGTTCCTGGCCGATTTTGCCTCGACAGCTGTAGCGTACGGGAAGCTGGAAATTCTACAGCGCAAGGGCCAGCCCGCCCCGCTCGGCTGGGCCCAGGATGCCGATGGCCAGCCGACCACCGATTCCAATGCGGTCCGTAACGGCGGGGCGCTGCTGCCGCTGGGCTCCGACCGTGAGCATGGCAGTCATAAAGGCTACGGGCTCGGGGCCATCGTGGATATTTTCTCTGGAGTGCTGTCGGGCGCCAATTACGGCCCGTGGGTACCGCCGTTTGCGACTGCCGGTTTTATGTCGGCCAGCGAAGGTGTCGGGATCGGCACCGGTCATTTTTTCGGCGCCATGCGCATTGACGCATTCCGGCCGGCCGATGAATTCAAACAGCACATGGATACGTGGATTCAGCGGTTCCGCAGCGCGAAAGCCGTCGAAGGGCAGCGGGTGCTGGTCCCCGGCGATCCGGAACGGGAGATGGAGGCGGAACGTCTCGCCAACGGCATACCTGTGCTCGATCCGGTCATCAAAAGCCTGGAAGAGCTGGGCGAACGTTTCGGTATAACGCTATAGGGTATAATTATTGCAACCCGATATCTACCAACGCTACGTTGTTTTGTCCCTACGGGACATTGGATGATATTCGAAATGAATGTTACCAACATCTACCGACGCTGCGCTGTCTTGCTCCTACGGAGCAAACCCGACAAAATCATGTACCAGTGGCCCATCAGGGCCATAACAGCGCAGTAGCAACTCGACAAAATCATGTACCAGTGGCCCGTCAGGGCCATAACAGCGCAGCGTCGGTAGACGTCGGTTGCAACCCGACAAAATCATGTACCAGTGGCCCGTCAGGGCCATAACAGCGTAGCGTCGGTAGACGTCGGTTGCAACCCGACAAAATCACATACCAAGGTCCCGTAGGGACAAAACAGCGCAGCGTCGGTAGATGTCGGTGCCGTCGGTTGCCGTAGAAATAACCCGATAATCCCGCGTCAGCGATTCGTGCCGTAGGTACGAAACAGGCACATGGATGTAATCTTGCTGCATGGCAGGTCCCGAAATAGTACCAGACGCACGGAAAACGCAGAAATTTAAAACAGCTTTTACTGCTTCATTGCCAGCACATAAGGTAGGCTGCGGACATAGGACAGAAAAATCGTTTTAAAGAAAATTTCACAAAATTCATTTTTCTCCATATATTGTTCCGAAAAAACCGACCGTATGATACAGTTTCAATCGCAGGGCAGCGGTTTTACCATGCAAAACCAGGGCCAGACCAACAAGAATTTTTCCTTCTCGGACTATTTAACCGAAGGCTTCTATGACGAGATGTTTGACGCGACCGGGCAAGTCCGTGCAGGGTATGAAGTATTTCGCCAGCGGTGTGAAACGTTAACGCCCGAGGAATTGCTCCGCCGGCAGCAGGCCGCCGAACGGGCACTGATGGCCATGGGCATTACGTTCAATGTCTATTCTGAAGGCGAAGGCACGGAGCGGATTATGCCGATTGACATCATTCCCCGCGTCGTCGATGCCATGGAGTGGAATCAGCTGGAACGCGGCCTGATTCAGCGGATAAAGGCACTCAACCTGTTCATCCACGACGTTTATAACGCACAGAATATTCTGAATGACGGCGTAGTACCCCGTGATCTGATCGAGTCGAGTAAGTGCTTTCTTAAACCATGTATCGGCCTGAAACCACCGAAGGACATCTGGTGTCACATCACCGGAACGGACCTGATCCGTGGCGACGACGGGCAATGGATGGTGCTGGAAGATAACCTGCGGTGTCCGTCGGGCGTATCGTACATGCTGGAAAACAGAGAATTAAGCAAACAGACATTCCCTGAGTCACTGGCCCGTACGGGCGTACGTCCGGTATCCGATTACCCGACGCGCCTGTTACAGATGCTCACCCATATCGCCGACCGGCCAAACCCGACGGTGGTGGTCCTGACACCGGGAATTTATAACTCCGCCTACTTCGAACATTCGTACCTGGCCCAGCAGATGGGGGTCGAACTGGTCGATGCGCGTGACCTTGTGGTATCGGGCGGCTATGTGAAGATGCGGACCACGAAAGGCTTTCAGATTGTTGACGTTATTTACCGGCGTCTCGATGATACGTTCCTTGATCCGCAGGTCTTCAATCCGGACTCGCTTCTGGGTGTGCCGGGTATTTTTGATGTGTTTAAAAAAGGCCGTGTTGCGCTCGCCAATGCGCCGGGTACCGGTGTGGCCGACGACAAGGTCATCTATGCCTACGTACCACGGATTATTAAATATTACCTGGGCGAAGAGCCGATTATCCAGAACGTCAGAACCTACATCTGCGGTGAGGAAGAAGACTGCCAGTATGTGCTCGACAACATTGAGCAGCTCGTTGTAAAAGAAGCCAATGAAGCCGGTGGTTACGGGATGCTGATCGGCCCGAAAGCGTCGAAGGAAGACCACGAACTGTTCCGGCAGAAAATAAAGGAAAACCCGCGTAATTATATTGCCCAGCCAACGATTTCGCTTTCCCGCGTGCCTTGTCTGGTCGGGGAACATGCCGAAGGCCGCCACGTTGATTTGCGCCCGTATATCCTGTACGGCGAAGATATCAACGTAATTCCTGGTGGCCTGACCCGTGTTGCTCTCCGCAAAGGCTCGCTGGTGGTGAACTCATCGCAAGGCGGCGGCGGCAAAGATACCTGGGTGCTCTATTAATATCCGAATTACCTGTTACCCCCTGAATCTGTTTACTACCTACACGTTATCAACCCTCTTCACACACCATGGAGAGGGTTTTGTTTTAAAGAGCCCTGCACAGAAATATGACACAGAATAAAAGTCCGGTGACTTCACTCACCGGAAAGCTGTGCTATGCAGCCTTCTTCCTATCTTTGCCCCCTATTCTTACCAAATTGATTGCATTTTGATCGACGTCAGCATTATTATAGTCAATTATAAAACGCCCCAATTAATTAATAACTGCCTGCAGTCTGTCTATACCCACACCAGGGGAGTCACCTTTGAAGTTATTATTGTCGATAATGAATCTCAGGATCAAAGCCGCGATATCATTCTGGGTCAGTTTCCGGATGTACGCTGGTTTGATATGGGCAGTAATGCCGGTTTTTCCAGGGCCAATAACCTGGGCATGGACCATGCGAAGGGGCGCTACCTGATGCTGCTCAACTCCGATACGCTGATGGTCGAGAACCTGCTGGCCCGCTTTGTCGATGTGCTGGACAAGCAGCCCGATGTAGCCGCCGTCGGGGCCATGCAGATCAACAGGGAGGGTCAGGTCCACTACGATATTTTTGATACATTCGGAAAAATCCGCCGCCATTTCTACATCATTCCGCAGCACCCGTTTTTCCGTAAGCTGCTCTACAAATACGTACCGGATTCAGTTTACACTGACCCGAATCAGGTCGACTGGCTGTCGGGAGCCTGTATCATGACCCGCCCGTCGACCGTTGCCAAAGCCGGGAAACTCGACGAAAGTTTCTTTATGTACGGCGAAGATGTCGAATGGGGATACCGGCTGGGCAAACAGGGCCGGTTACTGATGTTACGCGATGCCTTCGTGGTGCACCTTGAATTCGGCAGCAGCGAAGAGTACCGGCAGCATGTAGTCACCCACATTAACCGGTTTAAAACGCAGGCCCAGGTATCGAATCTGCTCTGGATCCGCAAGCAGTATGGTATCGGGGCGTACCTTTTCCTGATTCTCCATTATTTGTCGATGGTGCCCGTGGTTTTTATTTGGAAAATCAGCGTAAATCTCCGAAATAGGCACTCGTTATTTTCCGGACTGGAGAACCAGAAAGAGTTTGCCGGTCAGGTCGGCGTTTTTCTCCGGTTCCTGCCCAGAACTTTATTAAACCGAAAGGGATTTTATAAAGTTTGAGTTAAATCGTAATACAGTTTTTGGCCTGTTCCACGTTGATAGGTTACTGACGTACATTTATATGAAATCGAAATATACCTCATGGTTGGTCGTCACCCTGCTTCTGCTGGGTGCCTTGTGGCCGACTCTATCCCACGCTACCCACGTACGGGCCGGTGAAATTACAACCCGGCGTGTCGGCACCAACCCGCTTACGTACGAAATTACCCTGATCACCTACTTTGACGAAGTCCGGGGAGCCGAAGCCAGCCGTCAGACCACCGAAGTAGAAATCTGTTTCGGCGACGGTAATTCACGGCTGGTGCCACGTACTTCCCAGACAAAAATCAACGGCGGTACCTCATCCATCAATATTTACCGGACAACGTATACCTATCCTGGTCCTGGAACGTACCAGATTTCAGCCTACATCGAAAACCGGAACGGACAAACCATCAACATTAATAACGGCAACTCTGATAACATTACGTTCTGGATCAAAACCATCCTGACCGTAAATGCCGGCCTTGGCCTAAACAGCTCGCCGGTGCTGCTCAATCCGCCGCTTGACTCGGCCCGCGTTGGTCAGAAGTTCTGCCACAACCCCGCCGCCTTTGATCAGGACGGTGACAGTCTGGCGTACCGGATGGCCATTCCGCAGCAAGGCCCGCGTAACAACCACTGCCGGGGTATCGATGTAACGGCCTATCGTGATCCTGCACGGGGCATTGATCCGAATGCGCAAAATGAGCTGAAAAACGGACCGGCAACGTTGTCTATTGACCCGTACACCGGTAGTCTGTGCTGGGATGCCCCCGCTGTGGCCGGCCAGTATAATATCGCCTTTGTGATTGAAGAGTGGCGGGACGGTGTCCTGATCGGGGAAATTGTCCGCGATATGCAGGTCATCGTTGTCGACAACCCGAACAAACGTCCTCAGCTCCTGACACCTAACAATCTCTGCGTTGAAGCCGGTCAGGCCGTTAACCAGATTATCCGGGCCTGGGATCCGGACAATAACCGCGTTGAAATTTCGGTTTATGGGGGGATGTTTAACCGGCAGCCCGATGGTAAACAATATGATCCACCGATTATTGCAACGCCATATGCAACCTTTACAACACCCACTCAACCGCAAAGCGGCACAGCAACCGGTACGCTTTCCTGGACACCGGCCTGCGCGCATATCCGTGAAGACCCTTATCAGGTGCTGGTACGCGTTGTTGACTTTCCAGCACGCAACATCACTCAGTTAGCGACGCTGGAAACCTTTGATATTAAGGTCATCGGCCCGCGCCCGCAGAACCTGACCGGACGGCCAACGACATTTGGTTCGAAACGCGCCATTCAACTGACCTGGAATCCCTATGTCTGCTTCCCGTCGGGCAGCGTTCAGACTGACACCAAGATCATTGTTTACCGGAAAGTCGGCTGTCCATCCGACCCGATTCCTGCGTGTACGACCGGTATTCCGGCCAATCAGGGGTACGTTGAGATTGGCCGGGTTCCGTCAACGATTTCGACCTTTACTGACACGACCAGCATTCAGCGCGGGGTGAAATACAGTTACCGGGTTGTTGCCCAGTATCCGCTGCCGACCGGTGGCTACAGCGTGGCATCCAACGAATTCTGTCTGGACCTTCCGCTGCTCTCACCGGTACTGACCAACGTAACGGTTGACTCTACTTACGACACGAAAGGGGTCATTACCGTTCGCTGGACCCGGCCGCTGGGCCTGAATCCGGCCGACGGCGGTGCACCGTTCCAGTACCGCCTGTTCCGTGCAACGGGGCAGAACGGCAGCAGCTATTCGCAGGTAGCCGCCATTACGACTAACCTGTCACCTACGGCAGCCGATACGGTTTTCCGCGACCGTAACCTGAATACGGTTCAGAATGCATACCGCTATCAGCTGGAGTTTTATTTCACGGATGCATCGGGCCAGCTGGTGCGCTCCGATATTTCGGACCCGGCCAGCAGCGTGCGGCTGACAGCGACTCCGGGCAACCGCCAGATGACGCTGACATGGCAGGCGACAACACCGTGGACGAACGACAATCAGACACACCGCGTTTATCGAAGCAAAACAGGCCCGAACGGTCCGTTTAACCGTATTGCCGATGTGCCGGTGCAGGGAGCGGCCACCTATACGTACATTGACCGTGGTGCCGACAACATTCTGGCCGATGGAAATACGAGTCTGTCGGTGCTTAGTCCGGACAGCAGCTATTGCTACCGCGTTGAAACCGTCGGTACCTATGCGGCGACAACCTCCATCAAGGTTGGCCTGCTGAATAACTTCTCGCAGGGGGTTTGTGCCAGTGCCGGCGATACAACCCGGCCGTGTGCCCCGAATCTGATGCTGGATCTGCTTGATTGTGCGACGCTGGATGCTAAGGCGTTCTGTAACATGACGACCTTTACCAACAACCTGTCCTGGACAAATCCGGAGCGGGATAGCCGTGGCACATGTGATCCGCGCATTGCTTCGTACAACATTTACTACAGCCGGTTCAACGACAGTCAGCCGCTGCAGAAGATCGCCAATGTGATTGCGCCGACAACAACCTACCAGCACATGAACCTGACTACGGTGGCAGGCTGCTATTATGTGACGGCGGTTAACCGGGCCGGCTTTGAGAGTACGCCAAGTAATAAAGTGTGTAAGGATGTATGTCCGGCGTTCCAGATGCCGAACGTCTTTACACCAAACGGTGACGGCAAAAACGACGTTTTGACGCCAATGCCATGCCCCGCCTTCGTATCAACGGTTGATTTTCAGGCCTTTAACCGGTGGGGCGCGAAGGTCTATGAAACCAACGACCCCAATATCAACTGGAACGGCAGCACCAATGCCGGTCAGCAGTTGCCATCGGGTATCTATTATTATATCGTGACTGTCCGGTTTGCCACCCTCGATCCGAACTCACCACCGGTTGTCATCCGCGGCTGGGTTGAGATCATCCGTGAGACGGGGGTTAACGGGGGTTAATAAACTGTCAACGTGGCATTTACAGGAGCTGTTGGTTTTACTGGCAGCTCTTTTTTGTTTCGCCGGTTTCGTACCTACGGCACGAATTGTCTGGAAAACCCAATCGATGTCTACCGACATCTACCGACGCTGGGCTGTTATGTCCCTACAGGACATTGGATAATTCTATAATCCTGCCCTGCCTAACATCTACCGACGCTGCGCTGTTGTGTCCCTACGGGACAATGGATAATTCTCTAATCCTGCTCTGCCTAACATCTACCGACGCTGCGCTGTTATGTCCCTACGGGACATTGGATAATTCTATAATCCTGCTCCGCCTAACATCTACCGACGCTCTGCTTTTACGTCCCTACGGGACATTGGATAATTCTTTAATCCTGCCCTGCCTAACATCTACCGACGCTGCGCTGTTATGTCCCTACGGGACAATGGATGATTCTATAATCCTGCCCTGTGCGACGTCTACCGACGCTGCGCTGTTGTGTCCCTACGGGACAATGGATGGTTGATGCTATTTTTGATTTCATGCGCTGCCCGCCTGCTCCGTAGGAGCATAACAGCACAGCGTCGGTAGAAACCAAAACGCCCCAATCCACGTCCGCCCTGTAGGGGCGGTACAAGCTGGCGCTGTTTTTTTGTCAATGCATTGACATTCAACATACCCCTCCGTATCTATGCAGTCTGTATGGCTGCATTAGCTAATTATCGTTTTATCATGAAAAAATACCTTGCCGTCACGCTGATCAGCCTGACAACCCTTTCGGTGGCGTCCGGCCAAACCACTATGTATCAAAGTACGCGCGACCGCATCAATTTCAGCGGCTTAAGCGTCCCGACCAACGGCGGCAGCATTCTGTACGGGTTTGATGGCAACCCCGGCAAACTCCTCGGTACAGTCTACCTCGATTCTGTGTGGCAGGCGGGCTTTGTCCGCTTCTATGGCAAAATTGCGCCGAAAACAGACTCCCTGGCCGGCGTTCCGATCCGGCTCGATCTTCAGCAACAGGAGGTCGAAGTACGGTCGGCTGATAAGTCGGTGAAAGTGGCCAAAGCGCCCATGATCCGCTATTTTCTGGTAAATAATAATGCCGGTGGTGTCAGTGAATTTATCAATGTCCGCGAGTTCCGGGGCGAAGCCGATAACCTGCCCGGTTTTTTTGAGGTAATCGCCACCGGTCCTGTTCAGTTACTGCGGCATCATCATATTACCGTCAAAAAAGGCAGTTATAATCCGGCGCTGAATGTCGGCTCAAAAGATGACGAGCTGATTAAAAAAGCCACCTGGTACGTAGTGAAGGATAAAAAAGCTGAAAAATTTACTGCCGGCAAAAAAGCGCTTCTGGAGTTAATGGCAGATAAACAGCCGCAGATTGAGGCCTTTCTGAAAGAGAAAAAGCCCGACCTGAAGTCGGACTCGGGCCTGGCCAGTGTCTTTGCCTATTACGCAACACTGTAAATTTTTGTTCCGGAGCGGGAGGCGCGGTTAAATCGTGTATCGCTCCGGAAAACGCTTTGTTTTCTTACAGCCTCCCCCTACCTTTGCACCATGAAAACGGGACAGGCACTTATTCTTCATCTCCATCGACATTTTAACGGTCAATAATGGCCGCACCTCTGCCTGTTTTCAACTGTCCGGCTGCTCGTAACCGGACCATTCAATTGTCTTAAAATCCCATTTTTAATGAACTCCGTGATTCGAATTGCTCTGCAAAAGTCTGGCAGGCTAAGCGAAGACTCGTACCAGCTGTTTAAAGAATGCGGCATCCGCTTCGATTACGGTACGGGCAAACTCAAATCTGTTTCCTCGAACTTCCCGGCTGAATTTCTGTTTCTCCGCGACGACGATATCCCCGGTTATGTGGAAGACGGCGTGGCTGACCTTGGTATCGTCGGCGAAAATGTAGCGGTCGAAACGGCCCGCAACGTGCGTACCATCCATAAAATGGGTTTCTCTAAATGCCGTCTGTCGATTGCGATTCCCCGCGGTGAAAACTGGAACGGTATTCAGCAGCTACAGCATAAAAATATCGCTACCTCATACCCGCGCCTGCTGGGCAACTACCTGGCCGGAGAAGGTGTACAGGCTAACATTCACGAAATCAGCGGTTCGGTCGAAATTGCACCAAGCATTGGTCTGGCCGAAGCGGTGTGCGACATTGTCAGTTCGGGGAGTACGCTGCTCAGCAACGGCCTGAAGGAAGTAGAAGTTATTTTCCGCTCGGAGGCTATTCTGGTTGGTGCGCAATCCATCAGCGACGAAAAACAGGCTCTGATTGATAAACTGTTGTTCCGGATTAAGGCTGTTCAGGCGGCTAAGAACAATAAGTACATCGTGCTGAACGCACCGAACGAATCACTCGAAAAGATCACCTCGCTCC
>NZ_CAMFHL010000255.1 GCF_945952095.1 uncultured Arsenicibacter sp.
TCAACTAACAACTTCGTTATTCAGTAAAGTGGTCCAGTTTCAAGGGCGCAGTGTAAGTAGCCTAAGTGCTGATAAAAGTTATAAAAAGTGTATATGTTAACCAACTATTTTGTTATTGTTAAGTTGAGGGTATTTATTTCTTAAATGCTTGATATTTAGGAAAAGATGGCATAACGGAGTACAGTTAGCTTTGCGCCGCTATTAATCGATAACCTACGCAAAATGCAAAAACTTTACTTCGCAGGTTCTGGCATACGTACCGTTCAGAGTACGTTACTGTCATTACTACTATCTTGTCTTATCGCGCTGCAAGCCTACGGGCAATCTGTGACCGGTCGCGTATTGGCAGAAGACAATCAGCCGATGCCGGGGGTTTCTATTGTGGTTAAGGGTACATCAACGGGCACCAGCACACGGGCGGACGGTACGTATACGCTCAGCGTTACCGACCGGAATGCCGTGCTTACGTTTTCCTTCATCGGCTACGAAACACAGGAAATTAAGGCTGGTAATCAGTCGGTCATTAATGTTACGATGAAAGCGGGAACGCAAACGCTTTCTGAACTGGTCGTGACGGCCTTAGGGATTAAAAAAGATGTTCGTCAGACAGGGGTTGCTATTCAGCAGGTGGATGGTGCGTCGCTGATCAAAGCCCGGGAGCCGAACCCGATCAATAACCTGGTCGGTAAAGTAGCCGGTCTGACCATCGGCGCGAGTGCCGAACTGCTCCGCAAGCCAACCATCGCCCTGCGCGGTAACACCGACGTGCTGTTTGTGGTGGATGGGGTGCCGATTAACTCGGATACCTGGAACATCAGCAATGATGACATTGACACCTATACCGTCCTGAAAGGGGCTTCGGCTTCAGCCCTGTACGGTTTCCGTGGTAAAAACGGGGCGATCCTGATCACGACCAAACGCGGTTCTAAAGATAAGCGCGGGTTCTCGGTAGAAGTTAATACCAGCCAGCAGCTGGATAACGGTTTTATCGCTATCCCGAAAGTACAGGATGAGTACGGCCCCGGCGACCACGGCGTGTATGCCTTCGGCGATGGTAAAGGCGGTGGTCTGAACGACGGTGACTACGACATCTGGGGCCCTAAATTCCAGGGCCAGCTGATTCCGCAGTATGACAGTCCGATCGTTACCGGTCAGACATTTACAACCAAGTTTGCCAACGGTAACTCGTTTACCAGCAACCGCCAGCCGACGCCATGGACAGCCCGTGGTAAAGATAACCTGACCCGTTTCCTGCAAACCGGTGTTATCTCAACAAACAACATCGCCGTTTCATCAACCGGTGAAAAGCATGACCTGCGCTTCTCCATGTCGCAGAACTACCAGCGCGGGCTGGTACCTAACACCAAGCTGAACATCACTAACTTTAACATTTCAGCCGGCTATAATTTCTCTAAAAAACTGCGGTTTGAGTCGAACCTGAACTACAACCGTCAGTATACGCCAAATTTCCCGGATGTGAACTACGGGCCTAACTCGATGATCTATAACATGGTAATCTGGGGTGGTGCGGACTGGAACATCGATGATATGAAGCAGATCTGGCAACCGGGCAAAGAAGGTACACAGCAGATCTACGCCGAATACCAGCGTTACAACAATCCGTGGTTTATGTCGAAATACTGGCTGCGGGGGCATTACAAAAACGACATGTATGGCTACACGTCGCTGCGCTACGAACTGGCCAATGGTCTGAACCTTACTGCCAAAACACAGTTGACAACCTGGAACCTGCTCCGGACGGAGAAATTCCCGTATTCAATGACGGTGTATGGCCGTGAAGAAGGCCGTGGTGATTACCGCGAAGACCGCCGGAATATGTTCGACAACATTAACCAGGTCCTGTTGCAGTACAATAAGACAGTTACGAAAGACCTGACCATTAACGCATTGGCGGGTGGCGAACTACGGGTGTTTAATTACAACTCGAATTATGCCAGCACCAACTACCTGAATGTGCCGGGTGTTTACAACTTTGCCAACTCAGCGAACCCTGGTCTGTTCAGCAACTTTACGGCCGACATGCGCGTATTGTCTGCCTATTACTCGGCTGACGTGAGCTTCCGTGACCTGCTGACACTATCGACTACGGGCCGTGTGGACAAACTATCGACCCTGCCGAAGTCGAACAACACCTATTTTTATCCGTCGGTGGCTCTGAGCTCGGTAATCTCGGATTATGTGCAGCTGCCGGCCGCCATTTCCTTCCTGAAGGTACGTGGTTCGTATGCCAACGTAAAAGACGGCCTGACGCAATCGACGATCGGTACAACGCCGGGCTTGTCGTTCCCGCTCGGTTACGGGGATGATTATTCATCATCGTACGGTGGGCCGACATACCAGAACTCAGCGGTTTACAGCACGGCCCTGGCCTACAATAACAAGCCGGTTGCCTATTACACCAACACCCTGAACAACCCGGACATCAAACCAAACTCAACGTCGCAGACAGAGTTTGGTCTGGATGCGCGCTTCCTGCGGAACCGGATTGTACTGGATGCCGCTTACTTCATCAGCAACGACGGCCCGCGGATTTTCAGTCTGCCGATCTCAGGCGTAACGGGCTACAATGCCCGCCTGGTGAATGGTATCAAGACCCAGAAGAAAGGCGTTGAAGTGTCGGTGACGGGCAAAGCCCTTCGCCTGGAAAACGGCCTGAGCTGGGACGTTGTCGGTAACTATTCTACCTACATTGAACGCTTGAAGGAAGTGTATCCGGACGGCGGTATCAACACCCTGCAATCCAGCTATTTCGTAGGCAGCAGCAGCAGTAACCGGTTCCTGAATGCCGGCGACCGTACAGACGCCTTCTACTCAGGGGCCTTTATCCGTACGCCGGATGGACAGTTAATCAACGATGCCGGTGGCCGGCCGATCGTAAATCCGGTGGCTCAGCTGATGGGCTACGTGAACCCAAAGTTTGTCTGGGGGATCAACAACAAATTCGGCTATAAGAACTTCAGCTTCAGCTTCCAGTTCGACGGTCGCGTCGGCGGTGTTATTGCCGACTATGTAAAGCAGAAGACCTATCAGGGTGGTCGTAACATCGAAACGGTGCAGGGCGCGCTGGGGGCAGCCCGTGAGAACGACGTACAGAACATCAAATCGTATGTTGGTGACGGGGTAGCCGTAAATGGCACCATCAAGTATGATGCCTTAGGCAACATTACCAACTACGGCGAACTACAGTTCTCACCGAACACGACCAAAACGTTCGCGCAGGATTACATAGCCCGTGTGTATGGTCAGACGGAAGCTTTCCTGATCAGCCGCACGTTTACCAAGCTGCGTGAAGTGGTAATCGGTTATTCGCTGCCGCAGTCATTGCTGGGCCGGATCGGCGTGAAGCAGGCCACCGTATCGGTAGTTGGCCGTAACCTGCTGTACTTCGCAGCCCGTAAAGACATCGATATCGATCAGTTTGTGACCGGTGGCCGTTCTGACCTGCAGACGCCGACAACCCGCCGGTATGGTATCAACCTGAATCTGACATTCTAAGCGACAATAAGGCGTGGTAACGGCCCCGTTGCTACGCCGTAATCCAATCTGAAAAAAAAGTAATGAAAATCAGCAAGTTATATATTCTGGTTGCGGCTGCTCTGTTTACATTCACCAGCTGTGAGCGACCATTCGATGAACTCGAAAAAGACCCGAACCGGCCGACAAGTGCACCTGCCTCGCTTGTGCTCGGTGGTATTCTGAATGATGTATATGGCATTTACGGTAGCGGTGCCTGGAATGATTCGCAGCGCTACAACCAGTATTTCGCCAGCAACTACAACTATTACGCAACCAACGAATATACCTGGACACAGACCGGCTTTCAGTTTACGACATTGAAAAATGTGGTAAAAATGGAGGAAGAAGCGAAGAAAGCCGGTTTGCCGGACGTTAACGCCTATTCTGCCATCGGTAAGTTTATGCGGGCGGTTATGTTTGAGAACATGACCAAACGGGTGGGAGACCTGCCACTGGCGGATGCCCTGAAAGGGTTAGAGAATCAGACGCCGAAGTATAACACCCAGAAGGAGGTATATGTACAGGTGCTCAAGTGGCTCGACGATGCCAACACGGATATGGCTTCGCTGGTGGCCAAAGGCGACAATAACCTGCAGGGTGATATTTATTACGGCAACAGCCTCAGCAAGTGGCAGAAAGCCGTTAACGCGTTTAAGCTCCGCGTCCTGATCAGCCTGAGTGCCAAGGATACGGATACGGATCTGAACGTAAAAGCCCGCTTTGCCGAAGTGCTGGCCAACCCGTCGAAATTCCCGCTGATGGCCGGCATGGACGATAACTTACAGTACGTCTACAACAACTCATTTAACAAATACAACCGGAATCCGGACAACTTCGGGCAGAATGCTACCCGCGAGAACATGAGCAGCACCTACCTGGGTACGCTTACCAGCCTGAAAGACCCGCGTACGTTTGTGGTGTCTGAGCCGGCTCCGGCAAAAATCAAAGCCGGTCTTGCGCCAACAGATTTCGCGGCATTCGTGGGCGCACCGATGGGCGAGGACCTTGCCATTATGTCGTCGAAGGCCAACCAGGGTGAGTATTCGTTCCAGAACCGGAAGCACTATTACACCACTTACACAGGCGAGCCGTTTATCATGGTGGGTTATCCGGAAATGCTGTTCAACATTGCCGAGGGCCTGAACCGCGGCTGGGCAACGGGCAACGCGGAGACCTATTACACCCAGGGTATTCAGTCGTCGTGGGCATTTTATGGCCTGAAAGACGGGGCGAACGATGTGTTCTTCTCGGCTGACGGCGGCTACAAAAGCTTTAACACGTATGCTGTAGCGGTAAACTACGCAGATTATTACGCACAGGCGGCTGTAAAATATGCCGGTAACAACGCCAATGGCCTTAAACAGGTTCTGACCCAGAAATACCTGGCCATGTTCCAGCAGTCGGGCATGGAGGCGTGGTACAACCAGCGCCGGACCGGTATACCGACGTTTGATGTAGGTCCGGGCACCGGCAACAGCCAGCGGATTCCGAAGCGGTGGCAGTACCCGACCACTGAATCTGCATACAACGCTCAGAATTATAAATCGGCCATTACCAGCCAGTATGGTGGCCAGGACGATATTAACGCCTCAATGTGGTTGCTTAAATAATCCAGTAGAACGCTTAAGGTGTAAAGGCAGAGCCAGCTTGGTTCTGCCTTTTTTACGATACGGAGCCTGAATGCCGCTTTTCATGTAACGGCCTGTGCCGGTCTGATCACCGGATTATTGCCCGTGCAGGCCGGCCATTACTGTTTAAGTTCGGCATTACCGAAATGAACCGAAAACTGCTTACACCAGATCAACACAAACCGCTGCTGGTCAAGACGGAGCGGTGTCGTTAAATCAACATAAAAATTGCCGGTTGTGGTAAGCCGTTGCACTTCCGTAAAATTTCCGGCTTGTGTATCGGCGGCCAGATAGATACGGAGGTCAGGCCCCCCGTCAGTGGCAAAGTTGGTAAAAACAAGGGTCTGTTTGCCCGACTTTTCATACAGTTTTACGGTGCCGCTAACCGTATGAACACCATTGCGGAACGTACCAGAGGCAACTAGTTGCCGGCCCGTTGAGTCGAATGTCTGCGTCGGGTTCGTCGTGTTGACGGGTACGCCTGCACTGCCCAGCGGCGTGAGGTCTTTGGGTTTCGCGCAGCTACCGGCTACCAATAGTATCAATGAGTAAACCAGTACGTGGTTCAGGATATACGCTTTCATACGATTGAGGGTTGATTTACTTTATTTTGTACGTTTCACAGCAGGCCAGTTTTGATCCGCTTTGTCGATATAGGTTTTCTGGTCTTTGTTCCATGATTCACGGACCTTTGTATTGTAATTAAAGTACAGTTTTCCGTCTACCAGTGTCCATGCGTCGGCTTCTGTAGGGGCTTTATACCCTCTGGACATACCAAAGGCGCAATAGCCGCCATACTGAGGCATATAGGCAGCCGGATTGGCCTGAAAGGACTCTTTGTTGCGGACAGAAGCAAAACGCCAGGTAACCCCGTCATGCATAAGACTGATGGAAGAGTCCCCGCGCGCAGGTTTTCCTTCGGTAAAGAAAGAAACCGGATCGTACCCGCGCAGGGCGATACCGCCGGGGCTAAAAATTGCCGGCAACGGGGTTTCTTTCTGTTGGGCAAAAACGCCTGTTGCCACGAACAGGACCAGGATACATGCGTAAGCAAACCGGATTGTTTTCATTAGTGAGAAATTGTGATTCATGATGAATAATTGACTAGTTCAGTTGAGCGGCACACTGTGTTATGACCGTACACCGGATCAGACAGGTGTGAGTAGTATGACCGGACTGCCGGGGTTGTTTAGTCCGGCCATAAAATAACGCATTGCCATACCGCCATTCCAAGAAACGTATAGCCGGTTAACCGGTTAAGCAGATACAGTTTTCGTGGCTCCAGCACCTGACAGCGCAGGCGATCGGTCAGCCACGCCACGATGGCGAGTAAAACGAACGCACCACATCCGGTTGCCAGAAAGAAAATGACTTTTGCCTGCGCTGTATTTTCCGGTGTCAACGGATTTAATCCCGCCGGTGTGTGCGTCAGGTAAAGCCAGATGGCTGACCAGAACGGAATCAGCTGCGGATTGGTCCCCCCCAGTACAAGCCCTTGCCAGAACGGCCCTGTTCGCCGGACCGTAACCTGCGCGGTGTGTACCTGTGCTGACGATCTGAGGGCGGCTACACCAGCCAGGAACAGTACAGGGACCGGTAAAAACCGGAAGATTATTTCCAGATTCCGGTTATCGGGTAGCCAGCTAAGGCCGTTGATTGCCAGCGCGCTATACGGAATTTCAGGCAGGCTGCCCCCAAGCGCCAGCCAGAGACCGGCGTTGCGGCTTTGCTTTAGGGTGGTGTTCGCCACCGCCAGATTGACCGGCCCCGGGTGTATAGAGCCCAGAAAGCTTATCGCGGCCACTATAAAAAACAAGGCAATCATGGTCAATGACTATGTTGGTGACTAACAGTCGAATAGGCAACGCCGAAATGCGCGGGCAGGACGATGTGACAAAAGCTGTCCTGAACGGCTACCTGGATCAATGCCATGTGGTGGATGGCATGTTCGATATTGTAGAGGAGCTCCCGGGCAAACGTAGACGGAATGTTGATCGGGTTGTCTCCGTCTACAGACAGGTCACCTTCAAGCGTTAACGGATGGTAGAGGTCCATCCGGTGAATGCACCGGTCCAGCACAGACATTCGGTGAAGGGCTTCGGTAATATCTGTTTCCAGATACAGACTGCGTTGCCGTTTATCGTAATTGATGGTTCCGGTCTGCGTACCGGTAACCAGAATATCGAAAAACTCAAGAATGTGCCGGACATGCTTACCGATTGTGTTTCCCGACAAAACGACTAATGGCTGCGCATAGTCTGAGTCGGACAATTGATGGAGCAGGCCGGTTAACTGCCGGAATATATCGGAACTTGACGATTTGATTGACATTACGATCAGTGCTATACGTTACGTGTTAAGAAGTAGGTTTCCGTTTAGGAATCATGACGAGCGCCGACCATTGGGCATGGGTCAGGAGCAAAACCAGTGCACAGCTCAGGAGGACAATCAGCGCCAGAAAAAATAAATACCCTCCGTCGTCCAGTACTTCGATTCCCAATACGGTGAGATGAGCTCCGATTGCCCCCAGCATCGTTGCCATACCGGTCAAAGCGCCCAGCCAGCTGGTACGGGGAATTAAAAGGAGTATACTGGTTATCAGTTCGGCGACACCCGCCCCGATACGGCCCCACGGTTCAATGCCCAGTCTGGAAAAAATGTAGACCGATTCGGGAGCGGCCCCGAATTTGAAGTATAACGTCTGTAGCAGGATAATGGCTGCGATCAGACGGGCTGCCCATAAAATATAGTGTCGGCTCTTGTTCATTGCGTTAGGCCGGTTACATTGCACCGGCAATTTTGGTCCAGTTCATATCTGCTTTGCGGTGGAGAGCGGTTTCGTCTTTATTCCACTTCGTCAGGGTGTTGTTGAAAAACGTATGGTAAAACAGGTACAGCTTACCATCAACGATTTTAAACGTTTCGGGGTCGATCTCAACTTTTTCGCCTGAATCGCCCATTGCGTACGCACACCAGCCACCATATTCGGGCTCGTAGCGTTCGGGGTTCGTTTTAAAGGCTTTCAGCGTAGCCGGCGAGACAAATTGATAGCGGACGTTTTTAAACGAAAAA
The DNA here is from genome assembly GCF_945952095.1 of uncultured Arsenicibacter sp. Taxonomy (GTDB): domain Bacteria; phylum Bacteroidota; class Bacteroidia; order Cytophagales; family Spirosomataceae; genus Arsenicibacter. Next base: position 8,238 of record NZ_CAMFHL010000255.1, read on the forward strand.
CTATACTCCGCAGACCCTTTCACCGCTTTGTGCTGCGTAAAATAGGCAACCGGATCATAGCCCTGAATGGCCAGGCCATCTTTGCCAAGGTTGAACTGCTCTTTCCGTTTGGCCGTATCCTGGGCAAAAACGGCAGCTGACCAGGCGATTGCTATAAATACTAAAACGATTGATTTCATGGAAGTCCGTAAATTAATTGACGTAAGAGGGCTGTTTAATCTGCCTGCTGATCCATACTCAACTTCTGTTCCATGTGTACAGATTGTTGTATTTTGGTTTAAGTGGTTGATTTATAGGTTATTGTGTTTTTGGTGTAGTTTCCTGACCGGTAGTGCTTTTCTGATATTTCGGGATCCTTACTAAATGCCGGAAAGATTATTGCTGTATAGGTTAACCTTGACTATAAATTATTGATTACTTCGGATACCCGTAAAGGATTCAGACTATGCTCTCTTTTTTTGATGACAATGACGGTGAGTCAGCGGTGCAGCCAGTCGTGTTAATTGTTGACGATATGCCCAATAATATCAGCATATTGTTTGAGGCACTTTCACGGCTGAATTTTAAAGTGTTAGCTGCCCGGGACGGGAAAAATGCGGTTGACCAGGCAAGGATTGCGCAGCCCGATCTGATCCTGCTGGATGTGATGATGCCGGGCATGGATGGTTTTGAAACATGCCGGCGGCTCAAACAGGATGAACTGACGGCAGCGATTCCGGTTATTTTTATGACTGCGTTAACCGAAACCATTGATAAGGTAAACGGCTTCAACATCGGTGCCGTGGATTATATAACGAAGCCTTTTCAGCTGGGTGAGGTAGTGGTGCGAATCAGAACCCATCTGAAAATAAGAAACTTACAGCAGGACCTGCAGCGGCTGAACACAGAGCTTGAAGCACGGGTTGCCGAGCGGACGGCGTCGCTCACGAAAGCACTTGCTGAGGTTGAGCAATTAAAAACGCAGCTGCAAACCGAAAATACTTACCTGCGGGATGAGCTGCATCAACTTACTAATTTTGACGAAATCGTCAGCCAGAGCAAGCCGTTCAGTCACGTTCTGCGGCAGATTGAACAGGTTGCCCCGACGCACTTTACCGTGATGATTCTCGGGGAGTCAGGAACCGGGAAGGAACTCCTTGCGAGGGCAGTGCATAACCTGTCGCCCCGTAAGAAAAAGGCGCTGATCAAAATTAACTGCGCGGCCTTGCCGGCCAATCTTATTGAGAGTGAGCTGTTTGGCCACGAAAAAGGGGCGTTTACCGGAGCGGCAAACCAGAAAACAGGGCGTTTTGAGCTCGCTGACGGGGGAACAATATTTCTGGATGAAATCGGCGAAATGCCGGTTGACCTACAGCCAAAATTGCTGCGGGTGCTGCAGGAAGGGGAGTTTGAGCGGATCGGCGGGAATAAAACAATCAAGGTAAATGTACGGGTCATTGCCGCCACTAACCGGGATTTAGAGAAGGAAGTGCAGGCGGGCAAATTCAGGGAGGATTTATATTACCGGTTGTGTGTGTTTCCGGTGAAAAGCCTCCCGTTACGCGACCGGAAAGAAGATATCCCGTTGCTGGTCAGGCATTTTTGTAAAAAACATGGCCCCGGCATCGGAAAAGTAATCGATACGATTCCTGAAGAGGTGCTGACGGGACTTAGCGCCTATCACTGGCCGGGGAATATCCGCGAGCTGGAGAATGTCATTCAGCGGGCCTTGATTCTTTCGCCCGGAAAAACCCTGACGCTGGGGGACTGGGCCTGGCGCCGGCCGCCGCTGTCGCAGCCGGAGGGGTTTGTTTCGCTGGAAGACCACGAACGGGAATACATTACGCAGGTCCTTGAGCATACACGCTGGAAAGTAAGCGGTAAGAACGGGGCGGCTGAAATTCTGGATATCATCCCGACAACCCTTGATTCAAAAATGAAAAAACTGGGCATCAAACGGCCCTGATTGCTTACGAAAAGCCGTAAAACTTCGGAAATACCGTAAATCCGTTCAACGGTTAGTTACGGAAATCTGCCTGAAATGCTCATTGTGAGGGTTTCAGGCAGATTTTTTTTCAGGTATATCAATTGCCTTGACATATCGTGAAAAGACAAACGTTTCGATGTGTACAGCAACCTATCTTCCTGCCCCGGCAAACGGCTTCATACTAACCCATAGCCGCGATGAACATACAGTACGGCAACCGGCAATGCTGCCGCAGGTACATGCGTATGGTGGTCAGTCCCTTTTATATCCTGAAGACCCCCGCAGCGGCGGAACCTGGATCGCCGGTAGTCCTGAGGTATCGGTCTGTTTACTGAACGGAGCCTTTACGGCCCATATTCCGGAGCCGCCCTACAGGCATAGCCGGGGACTCGTACCGCTGCATGTATTTGACTACCCGTCTGTGCGTGCGTTCTGCCGTCGCTATGATCCGGCAGGGGTTGAGCCCTTTACCCTTATACTGGCCACGGCAGGCTTACTGACCGAGTTCCGCTGGGATGGCCGGTCGAAACATGTACTGCCGCTAAATCCGCACAAACCCCGTATCTGGTCCTCGGCCACACTCTATACCCCACAGAGCATGCGCCGGCGTGAACAGTGGTTCCGGA
>NZ_CAMFHL010000256.1 GCF_945952095.1 uncultured Arsenicibacter sp.
GGTGGGGATCGTCAGGTGGGGCTGCTCCTCATAGTCGGCGTGTAACCGGATTTTCCGGATCATTTTCGGGGTATACTTCTCGCGTACTTCCTCGAAAATGATTACCGCCTTTTTACCGACCAGTGACTTGATTACGGTGGGTACGTTGATGTCACCAACTAGCCTTCCCAGTTCATCATAAGATAATGCTGGATGCTTTTTTAGTTCTTCAAGTAACTCTTCTTCTGAGCTCGTTAATAAATCTTTATGATCAAAATCAGGGTTATACTGCACTTTAGACTGGCTCGAGATCTTTAAGCCCGACGGTAGTGCAATATTCATGACTTCACCGATACAGCACATGTAATAGTCTGATATCCAGCGAAATAATTCAAGCTGATAGCCGGTTACAAGCGGGTATTCATCCAGTAATTCAAGGATATAACGGGCCTGATACTGGCTTGGCGGCGTGTTATGGAGCCCTGCTACCACCGCTGTAAAGACTTTTCCCTGCTTTTTACCGAAAGGGACAATAACTCTGGCACCAATTTTGATCACATCCACTAATTCACGGGGGACACGGTAGGTGAAGAGCTTTGGTACAGGTATCGGCAGGATCAGTTCTGCGAAGAATGTTAACTCTTCTTCGTTCGAATGATAATAGTTTAATTCTAACAAGGTACTAAATCAGTTTGTGCTGAAAGCGACGCAGGAAGTAAAGATAGCGAAAGACGGCCGGATTCCTGGCAAGAAGTTTGCTTACAGACCCTTTGATTTTATATCTGTCCGTTGCGAGTTCTTTGCTTCCAGGTAGTCGACACGGCAGCTATGACAATTAACACATTTACCCACTATGTGATAGAGAATTTATACGTTTAAAACAGCCTCTTAATGTGTATGAAAAAACTCTATTCAATAATGCTTTCCAGAAGTTCGCTGGTCGGTATTATGATATGGCTTGGGTGGTTTGTTGTTTTACCGACACATGCCCAGGTTAGTGGTTTTGTGTATCGTGATTTTAATGCTGATGGAGTGAAAACGGATACCCTGCCGGTTGAGCCGGGTATGGCGAATATCACCGTCAGAATTTTTCTTGACCGAGCCACACAACCCATCAGTACAACAACCGGCTCCGACGGAAGGTATTCCTTTTCGGCGGCGCAGGTGCCTCCCGGCAGCGTATTCCGCCTGGAGTTTGGTAGCTTACCGGCCGGCTTCTTTCCGACGCCCCACGGTACCGACAACCGCACAACCGTGCAGATAGGGATTGCGCCTGCTACTAACATGAGCGCAGCCATCAACTATCCGGCCGACTACTGCGAGAACACCCCGACGCTTGCTACTCCCTGTTATGTAGCCGGTGATCCGCTCAGAACTACTTATGACGACGGAACGCCGATTCCGCAGAGTCAGCAAACGGCTAGCGGTGATGTGCTTGTTTCTTACCCTTATACTGCAAATGGTGTTGCAGGAAAAAGTGGAGCCATGCCGACGCACCTTGCTTTTGGTGCAGAGACGGGTGCATTGTGGGGACTTGCCTACCAGCGCCGGTCAAACACGCTGTTTTCCGCAGCAGTTATTAAGCGGCACACCGGTTTAGGTCAGTTAGGTACCGGTGGTATCTACCAGACCAACATGATTACCCACCAGACCCGTCCTTATCTGGATTTGCAGTCGCTCGGCATCAGAACCGGCGCGAATCCGCATAGCGGTCTGTCCGGTGACAAATTATTGTCGAGCTACGATTCCCTGGTCATGAGCGCGGCCGGCCGCGTCGGGATAGGGGGTATGACCATTTCAGAAGACGACAAAGTACTGTATTTAGTTAACCTCTATGACAAAAAGGTTTACGGTATAACGGTTAATGTACCGACCCGCGATTTTATCGGTTCATCCCTGACGCCAACGGCAGCCGATACAATTTCCTGGAAAATTCCTGATCCCGGTTGCCGGAACGGCCAGTTCCGGCCGTGGGCTATTCAGGTTTACAGAGGTAATATCTATGTAGGCGGCGTCTGTTCGGCCGAAAATGCCGATCCGCGGAATCCATACGCGGATACCAGTGCACTGCGGGCTGTTATCTACAAGTTTAATCCGGCTCAGGGACGTTCGGCACAGATGACAGAAGTCATTTCGTTTCCGCTTTCCTACATGCGCGGATATGCCGACGGTACTGACAGCTGTGCAAATTACAAATACTGGCTTCCCTGGACCAATACGTTCCCACAAAGCTGTAATCACAACAAACATGTCATGTGGCCTCAGCCTGTCGTGTCAGATATCGTATTTGACGTAGACGGGTCTATTGTGATCGGGATGCTGGACCGGTTTGGTCTGCAGTCCGGCCGTCACAACTTCGCGCCTACGGCCACTGACAACAATAAGCTGTATGACGGCTTCTCCAGCGGAGACATGCTGCGGGCCTATAACAATAAGGGAGTCTATCAGCTTGAACGCAACGGTAAGGCAGGGCCCTTGACCGGAAGTGGGGTGAATACAGGGCAGGGACCCGGCGGCGGGGAGTTTTACGGAGATGACTACTGGCTGATCTCGTCAAACGGGAGCCTGTTTGTCGGACATGATGAGATTTTCCACGGCGGGTTAGCACTGGTTCCGGGTAAAGGTGAGGTAATGACTACAGCCTACGACCCGCTCACAGATGTGTATCAGTCAGGTGGTATCCGTGGTGTATACAACAGTAATGGCCTCAGCAACCGTGGTTATGTATTATATGCTGATGAACCCGGTACCTTTGGTAAAGCATCCGGCCTGGGCGACTTAGCGGTTATCTGCGGGGTGTCTCCCTTCGAGATCGGTAACTTTGTCTGGTTTGATGATAACCGGAACGGTATTCAGGACCCTTATGAGAAGGGGATACCGAACCTGATGCTGACCCTGCACGATATGGAAAACGGCGGGGTACAGGTCGGACAGACAACAACCAGCCCGACCGGGGAATATTATTTCGATAACAGCAACGTAACGCCGCGGCTATTACCGAATCACCGGTATCAGATACGGCTCAATCCGCAGCAGCTGTCGTCCTTTACGCCGCCATCAGGCCGGCGGGCAGCGGCGCTGGCGGGCCTTGACTTTTATCTGTCAGCTGCAAACCAGATAGATCCGGTTAGCGGCTCCGGTTCAATTAACTCAAAAGGAGTTGTGTACGACAGCTACTTTGTGATCGACATTACAACGACGGATGTCGGTGAAAGTAACCACCAGCTTGATTTATCCGTATATGCCTGTCCGAATCTTTCGGTTGGGAATGACACGATCAAGGCCTGCGCGGGTACAACCGTAAGCAGTCTTGTCATCAACGGCGGGAATTTCGCCCGTGATGATTCGGTCCGGGTTGTTTATTTTGATACCCCGCAGTCGGGTACGGCCATGTATGGCCCCGGCGGAACTGTCCTGGGAACCTACAAGCCGGTTAACGGCCAGGTTATTATCAACAATCCTGCACTGCCACCGGCGGTGAGTGGTGAGAAGGTATATTATGTTTATGCGATTCTGCATCCGCCGATTCCGGATCCGAATTGCCGGCCTTATACCTCGATTGTTGTGATCATAGAACCGAAGCCAGTCGCCATAGTAACGGCCGGTGCCTTGTCCTGTACGGCTGCAACGGCGCAGTTGTCGGTCTCGCTGACTTACGGAAACGGATCGCCGGTCACAAACGGAACGTATGCCTGGGCTGGTCCGAACGGCTTTACATCAGCGAGTGCGAATCCGGTGGTAAGTACAGAGGGGACGTATACCGTCGCTGTATCAGCCGGTAACTGTAATGCGTTTCCCGGTCAGAACTTTACAACGGTTGTCGTAAACCGGCTTCCGGAGTCGCCGGTCAGTGTCAGTATTGTTGAAGCCTATGGTACGTCGCTTTCCTGCTCAACGTGTGTGGGAAGCTTAAGTGCGGTAGTCTCGCCGTCGAATGCAACTGTGCTCTGGACTGGTCCTGATAATTTTACCAGCAATCAGCTTAACCCGAACGTTGACCGTGCGGGTAGCTATACGCTGGTAGCCACGAACACAAACGGTTGCCGGATTGTGCAGGATGTGGCTGTTGTACAGGTCTATACCAAAACGATCAGCGTAACGGCAGCCAGTATCTGTATTAAGGATACGCCATATATTTCGTATACCATTGCAGCTCAGCATTTCGATCCGCCAACCAACGGAGCCACCATCACGGTGACTAAATATGTAGGCGGCGACACGGTACTGGTCATGAAAAATCAGCCGCTAAGTGGTACGTTCCTGTACCCGGGGGCTGCCGTTGACAGTAACGGTGATCCGACCGACTGGCCGGGCTGGCGTTTCGAGAACGGCGAGTGGATTCAGGAAGACGACGGGCTACGGCCACGGGTTGTCGTGCATATCAGCATTAACCCGACAGCCGAGACGATCGTATTTTACCCCGACCCAAGTCCGTTGTGTCTTAGCGGGCCGCCGATGGGCCTTGGTGATTTTGTCTGGAAAGATTTCAATAAGAATGGTATTCAGGATGCCGGCGAGCCGGGTGTACCGAATGTGCGGGTTGAGCTGTATACAGTAACCAACGGACAGCGCAGTGCCGCACCGGTCAGTACAACCGTGACGGATAACGCCGGTAAATATTTGTTTGACCGTTTAGGAAACGGTGATTACCAGGTGCGGTTTGTGCCGGCAACCTTCCCGTCGGGCTGCACCTTGACGGTGGCGGATCAGGGCGACGATAAGCTGGACAGCGATGCCGACGAAAATGGCTACAGTCAGGTAGTAACGTTGAGCCTGACCGATCCGGTAAGTCCGCGGCCAAACCGGACCATTGACGCCGGGCTGATTTTTGTACCGGTCATGACAACGATATGCGCCGGTCAGCCGACGACGCTGGCATTGCCTTCGGGGGGACAGCCGCAGACTGTGCGTTTCCTGGCCTCTAAAATTCCGCTGAGCCTGACCGATGTCTGTGCGGGCGTGGGCCTGAATTTAGGTACCGCAACCGCCGGGCTAAACGGTGTTATTTCGCTGGCCACAAGCTCGCTGACATCAGCAGCAGGTGTTGATCAGCGCTGGTACATTTATGTAACCACAACGGAAACTGTCTCAGCAGGAGCGACGTGCCTGCCGGTCGGCGAACTACAGGTGCTGGCTACGGCCGCACCGCAGATACCGGTCATTACGGAAGCCTACGGCGGTGCCTTACCTTGTGTCGCCTGTCCGGTTATGCTGGAAGTTATAACCGATCCGGGCAATGCCAGTGTATTGTGGCGCGGGCCGGGTAGTTTCACCAGTACATTGCATACACCGACCGTGTCACGGGCAGGCTTCTATACCGTAGTGGCTTCTGCACAGATCGGGGTTTGTACCATAGTGAGTGAACCGGTTGAGGTTGAAGTGTTGCCGATTATTGATGACCCTTGTCCGGTATTGATAATGAGCAGCGACCAGACAGTCTGTTCGGGAGGATCTACGACCGCCATCACTGTCAATACCTTTAACGTAAGTTTTGGCAGCCAGGTGCGGTATGTTGTGTTTGATACGCCGCAGGTTGATCCGACGGCCATTTACGAATCTGCGGCAGGAACGGTAATTGCGCTGACCGCCCCGGATGAGTTCGGAACCGTCAGCCTGACGTCGACAACAGGTATCTTTGTGAATAACGGAACGACTCCGGTTACGAAATACATTTATACCACCGTTTATCCGGAGCCGGCCGATATCAGTTGCCGCCCATACGGATTCATGCAGGTAAACGTATTACCGGCTATTAGTCAGAGTGTAAGTGTCACCGCGATTCCATCGACCTGTTCAGGGTCAATGGCTTTATCGAACGGCAGTATTGTCATCAGCGGGTTTAGTTCCGGCGACCGGTACAGCATTGCGGCACAGACGACCGGTCTGGCTACCAGCTATACGGCGGCGAGTTCAATACCGGCCAACGGAATAATTGCCAGCCAGCTGAACAACCCGGTAAGCCCGATGACCTATTATGTACGGGTACTGAATGCCAGCGATTGTTATGAGGATTATTCCGTTGTCTTGACACCGGCAAACTGTGTGTGTCCGGCTCCGGTTTGTGTACCAATGGTAGTCAGACGGATACGTTAAGCAGCAAGACAGCAACAAAAAGCCTTCGTAGTGCAAACTAACGAAGGCTTTTTGTGTGTTAGGAGGGAAAGAATATTCCTGATTTGTACGATATGGCAGACCTGAACGGCACGCAAATTTACGATGTACTGATTGTGGGCGGCGGCCCGTGCGGATTAGCCGCCGGTATTGAAGCGGCCCGGAGCGGACTTTCGCACCTGATCCTTGAGAAAGGCAGTCTGACGGAATCCATCCGCCGGTATCCTAAAATGATGCGCTTCTTCTCAACGGCGGAAAACATAGAAATCGGCGGAATTCCTTTCCCCATTTCGGGTGTTAAAGCAAACCGGAACGAAGCATTACAGTATTACCGGAAAGTGGCGGCATATTACAAACTGAACTTTAATCTGTTTCAGGAAGTACAGCAGGTTACAAAAATCAGCCATGAACTGTTTTCGGTTGAAACCGTAAGCGGTGAGGTATATCAGGCCAAAAAGGTGATTCTGGCGACGGGCTATTTTGACCGGCCACGGTGGCTTGGTGTTCCCGGCGAAGACATGGCGCATGTGTCGCACTATTACGACGAGCCTTTCCGGTATTCCTTTACCAACGTAGTTATTATTGGAGCCGCGAACTCAGCCGTAGAGGCAGCGCTTGAATTATACCGGCACGATGTGCATGTGACGGTTGTGCACCGTGGTGAAGACTTTAAGCCAACTGTAAAATACTGGCTTATTCCGGATGTTAAAAACCGGGTAAAAGAAGGGAAAATTCATACGGCTTTTAACGCCTGTCTGACGCGTATTGACGCAGGACACGTCTATGTCCGCAATACGCAGACCGGCGAAGAGCAGGGCCTGCCTGCCGATTTTGTCCTGATTCTGACCGGTTATACACCAGATGCGGATTTTCTGCGCCGGTGTGGTCTGGAACTGGACCCGGTCACGCAGATTCCGGCCTATGATAAGACAACATTTGAGACAACAGTGCCGGGGCTGTATGTATGCGGAACCGTTATGGCGGGGATTTATACTGAAAAGGTATTTATTGAAAATGGCCGTGAGCATGCGCAGGCGATTGTTGACCATATTGCTGGCCGCGAGATTCATAAAGTAAAGGAGCTGATTGACCGGATTTAAGCAATTTATCAGGTAGCAAAAGAAACGTCTCCGGTCAGCTGACCGGAGACGTTTTTAGTTGCATGGAACCAGTTGGAGTTTAAGTCAATAATTACGGATACATTGCCTGAACCGTAGCAATATCAAGCGGAGACAGCCCGTTTCGCTGGATAGAGAATAAGGAGCCATCTTTCCGCGTAATGGTCGGCAGCCCGTTTTTGCTGAAATCGTATGGTCCGTACATCATCACCGAGTTCAGGTCGAGGGTATTCCCGTAGTCAAAACCGTCGTAACCCTGTGCAGCGTAGGTGTCAAAGTTATATTCGGTTCCCGCCGCGATATTACCGTAATTGATGATGATATGATTATTACGGTCGACACGGGTATGTTCGTGCCACAAGCCGACTGCGTGGCCGATTTCGTGGATTGTATTGCCAACGCTGCAGCCGCTGCCCAGGTTAACATATTGTAAGGAGCCTGAATAGCCTACGTTGGCAGAACATCCGCTACCATTCCGGAACAGTACATAACCCCGTTGCGTTGTACGGGCTACAAACCGGATGGAGGTGTTAGCCTCCCAGTGCGCCATGGCATCATATACCCGTTGTGGGTTTGGTAAGGCGGGGTCAATTGTGTAGTAAACGATTTTGTTCGGCCATTTTGCCGTAGAACGTGTGCGACCTGTTCCTTCACCGGCTACCGGTTCGTCAGACAGTTCGTGGTCATGTAGAATAATGTCATTCTGGAAGACGGATTCTCCGTTGATTTGCTGAAAACTGATCGGAGCGTTCCGGAAAAAAGCTTGTTTTACTTCGCCTGTCTCATTCGGATAGGCTCTCTCGGCAATTGTTTGTGGGGTAAAATTACTAATCGGGCTTAATGCATTTTCGTTTGTGCAGCTTGTAGTAAGGGCAATAGTAGCCATTAAGCCCGCGAAGACTAGTAGTTTTTTCATAATTGTGCGTGATTAGGGATTATTACATAAACGTTTCACTAAAGAACGATAAAAGAGCAACAAAAGATTTAAGAATTATCAAACGGCCCTTTTGTCATAAATGTGTTTGTCTTTGCTTCCTGTTCTTCTCTCACCTGATACTTGTTTTTCATAGTTGTTGACTTTGGTTCCAATGCAAATGTTATTACGGGAAATCTTGTAAATCAGATTTATACGTGACATTAAAAAACACAAGAATTATCAAACGCTCCTGTTGTCATTATTTAATAATGTAACATATTTCATGCTTTTGGCTTGCATCAGCACCGCTTTGCTGTTAAAAAGCAAGCCAGTTCAGATTACCAGGTGTGGAGAATCGCGTTATTTAGTGCTTTTATAAGGTGTGGCTGGTACGATAGTACTATAGTTATAGTATATGTAATCTTATTGTTTTTTTTGCTGATAAACTATTCTGTATAGTCTTTTATTTAAACAAATGTTTTTATGTGGCTTTAATCAGGTCAACTGAAATGCCCCGAAAATATATTTAAAGTTATTTACTCTGAAAAGCGGTATCGACTAATTTATGCATTAATACCCCTGACATATGAAACGTAACATTTTTTTTGTTATTTATTTTTACTGCCAAGTAACATTTGGGCAGATTAAGCTACCGGATAGTTATTGGCAGTCTAATTACTGGACAGCCAGGTGGATTGCACACCCAACCGCTCCTGCAAAATCGTATGGCGTCTATCATTTCCGGAAAACGGTGGAGCTGCCTCAGAAGCCTGGCCGGTTTGTGGTGCATGTGTCAGCCGATAACCGCTACCGGTTGTTTGTTAACGGAAATCCTGTGCTGATGGGACCTGCCCGCAGTGATCTCCAGAACTGGTATTACGAAACCATCGACCTTGCTCCGTTTCTGAAGGCAGGGTCCAACACCCTGGCTGCGCTGGTCTGGAATATGGGAGAAGGTATTCCGTACGCACAGATGAGTTTTCAGACCGGGTTTATTTTACAGGGGGATACCGACGCTGAAAAAATAGTCAATACGGATAAGTCCTGGAAGGTTATTCAGGATATGGCCTATTCGCCGGTTAAAAATGATATTGCCAAACTCCGGACGTATATCGTCGCTGGTGATGGCGACCGCGTAGCCGGCGAACAATATCCGTGGGGCTGGGAACAGCCCGGTTATAATGACCAGGCCTGGGCCGAGGCTAAACCGCTTTGGTTTACGGCAAAACCCAGAGGTATGGGAACCGACGGTAACTGGCAGCTGGTGCCGCGTACGATTCCGGTTATGGAGGATATTCCGCAGCGGCTGACGGCCGTTCGCCGGACCGAAAACAGCCGCATGCGGGTTGATTTTCTGCTGGGCAAAGAATCCGTTACCATACCGGCCAATACAAAAGCGGTGTTTCTGCTGGATCAGGGCTACCTAACCAACGCTTATCCGGAACTGACGGTCAGCAAGGGGAAAGGCGCAACTATTACACTGGGCTATGCCGAGGCACTGATGAACGACAACCGGCAGAAAGGAAACCGCAACGAGGTTGAGGGACGTAAACTGATTGGCTTCGAAGACCAGTTTATTGCCGATGGCGGCAGTAAGCACACGTTCCGGCCACTCTGGTTCCGGACGTACCGCTACCTCCAGATTACGGTTGATACGAAAGACGAACCGCTGGTACTCGACGATCTGGTGGGACGCTTTACCGCCTACCCGTTCGAAGAAAAAGCCTCATTTGCCAGCAGTGATACCACACTGAAACATATCTGGAACGTTGGCTGGCGGACCGCCCGGCTCTGCGCCGGTGAAACCTATTACGACTGCCCGTACTACGAACAACTGCAATACACCGGCGATACCCGGATTCAGGCTATGCTCTCGCTCTACGTCGCCGGTGACGACCGGCTGATGCGCAAGGCCATTACCGATTACGACCACAGCCGGTTCAGCGATGGCTTAACGCAAAGCCGCTATCCGTCCGCTGATTTTCAGGTAATTCCGACCTTTTCGTTGTTCTGGGTCTGTATGGTGCATGATTACTGGATGCACCGTCAGGACGATGCGTTTATTAAAAGCATGTTGCCGGGGATGGCCGGCGTACTGGCATGGCACGAAGACCGTTTAGCCAAAAACTACCTGAACGGCCCACTTGAGTGGTGGAACTTCGTTGACTGGTCGAAGTGGGAAGCGAAAGGCGAAGCGGCAGGGGGCGTACCGGCGGGTGCCCGTGCCGGCGGTTCCAGTATTCTGACCTTACAGCAGGCCTATACCCTGTTGCGGGCAGCTGACGTATTTGGTCATTATGGACAGAATGATAAGGCGGCGCATTACCGGGCGTTGGCTGCGCAGATGAAGAAGGCCGTTCGCGAAACCTGCTGGGATGCTGCCCGTGGTCTGCTGGCCGATACGCCCGAAAAGAAAAGTTTCAGCCAGCACGCGAATATCCTGGCTATCCTGACAGATGCGGTTCCGGTGGCGCAGCAGACCGCTTTGTTACAAAAGGTGATGACGGATCAAAGCCTGATTCAAGCCACGTTTTATTTTAAATTCTACCTGTTTCAGGCCATTAAAAAGACAGGCATGGGCGACCAGTATCTGGCTCAGCTTAAGCC
>NZ_CAMFHL010000257.1 GCF_945952095.1 uncultured Arsenicibacter sp.
CTGCTGTGGCCGTGGCCACCGTGGGGGTATTCACCGTCAGGCTAGGGCAGTTGATGGTTAGGTTGAACGGCGGCGCCACAAACGAGCAGCCATATTCATTCGTCAACGTCAGACTCACCGGATAGACACCTGCCTGGGTCGCTGCCACACCGATTCTACGGTAGTTATTACTTTCACCTACAACACTCAGACCAGGTGGCAGCCCCCCGAAATTAAAGGAGTATGTACTGGCTCCGGTTATATACCAGACTAAGGTGCTCTGCACGTTTACCCCTGCTGTGGCCGTGGCCACCGTGGGGGTATTCACCGTCAGGCTAGGGCAGTTGATCATTAATGAATAGCTGCTCAGAACCGAGCAACTGCTGGCATCGGTTGTCAGTACTGTAACTGCAAACGTACCGCTTTGGGTTGGTACGCCATTGATCAAACCGCCCGTAGTGAGCGTGAGCCCCGGCGGCAGCGTTCCCTGTAGCTGTGAAAAGGTATAGGGCTGGACGCCGTTGGTAACCGAGAAGCTCTGCGAAAAGGAGACACCGGTGGTACCTGAAGTTACCGCTGGAGCCGTAACCGTCATCGCCGCCGGATTAGTCAGCAAGATGGTGGTATTCTCCTCTAACACACACCCCAAACCGGGCTGGCTCAGCGAAAAGCTGCTGTAACTACCAGCCGTGAGACCAGTGAGGCTAAATATACTCCCGCTTATGGTAATCGATCTCGGGCTTCCGGTACCTACGTAACTCAGGGAATAACTACCGTCCGGAAGCGTTGTTGCAAAACTGATGCTACCGGTTGCACCGCAGGTAGACGGATCAGTAGTTGTATTAATGCCCATTATAGCACAGTTGACCGTAATGCTGAACGGTGGGACTACAAATGAGCAACCATAGTCAGTGGTCGCCGTTAAACTCACTGAAAATACGCCTGCCTGCGTCGGCGTACCAAGAAGTCTCCAGAAGTTAGGACCTGGTGAATCAACATGAAGTCCGGGAGGCAACCCGCTAAAAGCAGAAGTATAGTTACTCGTACTGGTAATCAGCCACTCGAAACTGTTACTACGCACGCTTTCTCCAACTGCCGCTGTAGCTACAGCAGGCGCGGTCACCGTCAGGCTCGGACAAACAACTACCACACTCAGATTATATGGTGGCGCCACAAATGAACAACCGAATTCATTGGTCACCGTCAGACTTACCGGAAAGACACCTGTCTGCGTCGGTATACCTACCAGTCTCCAATAGTTAGGACCTGGTGAATCAATAATAAACCCGGGAGGTAAACCGCTAAACGTAGAAGAATAGCTACTGGTACCAGCTATAAACCACCCGAAGTCGAAGTTATACACCCCTTCTCCTGCTGCTGCTGTAGTTACTGTCGGTGCGATTACTGTCAGGCTCGGACAGTTGACGGTAATGGCGAATGGCGGCGCCACGTATGAACAACCATATTCATTGGTCACTGTCAGACTCACCGGAAACACGCCCTGTTGTGTCGGTATGCCACCGATTTCTCTGTAATTAGGATAGGTTGTTGATACCACTAAACCCGGAGGCAGACTGCCGAAGCTAAAAGAATAGGTACTTATTCCGGTGATAGACCAGATATAGGCATTGTATACGTTTATGCCTGCCGTCGCCGTGGCCACCGTTGGCGTGTTCACCGTCAGGCTAGGGCAGTTAATGGTCAGTGAATAAGTACTCAGAACCGAGCAACTGACGCCGCCCGTTGTCAGGACAGTAACGGCAAACGTGCCGCTTTGGGTAGCAATCCCGTTTACCTGACCGGCATTACTCAGCGTAAGACCTGCTGGAAGTGTACCCTGGTTGAGTGCAACTGTATAGGGTTCTACGCCGTTAGTGACCGAAAAGTTCTGCGTAAAGGATACACCGGTTGTACCTGTTTGTATTGCAGGAGCCGTAACTGTAATGGTTGCCGTACTGCTCACCACCGTTGCTGATCCTGCCATTGCTAATGTGCAGCTTCCGGTGTTGGTGGCCAGTACCGTGTAAGTTCCGGAAAGCGATTGCGGGCCAAAACTGATTGGTGAACCTGTACCAGGCACTGCCGGACCGCTGTCTGCCCCGTTACGCCGGAGCTGATAGCTTACCCCGGTTTCGGAACCGGAAAGGGTAATCGTCGGCGAGGCCGTACAAGTAGCCGTGCCACTGCCAAGTACAGAGAAGCTGAGCGGTGGTCCATCCCCCTGAAATTCATAGGCACCCATGTCAACCACACCATTCTGATAACGCCGGGGATTTCCGGCCAGATCGGTTGTAATACCTGTCAGGGCAGTAGCCGAACTAAGCCCCGCATTGATGGCCGGGGAACAGGCCGCCAGTTCAGCACCGGTCGTGCTGCTGAAAGGCGACACATTGGCCGTCAGGTTTCCGGGGCCACTCACATCCACTCCGGTGACACTCACCGATGCAGGTTCAAACAACGAGTATGTCAGCGATATGGACGATAACTGCGTAGTACTTCGGGGCGCTTCGTTATAAAAACTGTGTACCGCTCCGTTATTATACAAGACACAATTCACCAGCGTGGCATTACTACTGTTGTAATAGGTAGCATTATAAATAACACCGCCCTCTGTATTGGCCGTATTATCACGGAAACTACAATTGGTCAGTTGTGGATTACTACTCAATTCACTGAATATAGCCCCGCCGTTCAGGGCGCTGTTAGACGCAAATGTACTATTCACTACCTGCGGGGATCCGCCTGCCCGGTTGTATATAGCCCCGCCGTTACTGGCAATGTTATTCCGGAAAATAACATTGCTGATCGCTGGCTGGCTATACAGGTTAAACATCCCACCGCCATAACCAGCTGTATTAGAGCTAAACACACAGTTGGTAATCACCGGAGTCGTCAGTTCAGGCTGGTTACCTTGTCTGAGCCGGTTCATAACAGCCCCTCCCCAGCCACCGTAATTTCCGGCGAAATAGCAATTTCGAATGGTTGCGCTTGCCCCATCGTTGTGAATCGCTGCGCCATAGTAATCCGGGCAATTGACCGAATTACCATTCCCACCGGTAATGACAAACCCATCGATGACCGCCGACTGATTCAGGGATAAGCTTTGGGTATTATGAATGACGTGGTAGCTGTTATCGCTGCTGTTGCCCAGCGTACCGATATCCCCGCTCAGCGTACTAGATGAGGGGTTACCGGTTACCGGATTTACGGCCGGGCGGCCGCTCAGAGCGGTTTCGGAGCCGAGGAAGCCCCCGTAAATGGCTACATTGTTGCGCATCGCAAAACTAATGGTGCGGCTGTTCGGTCCGGTAGTGGTGGTTGGCTTATAGGTACCGGTGGCGACCCAGACCTGTCCGTTACAACCGGCAGCGGCATCAATGGCTGTCTGTAGTGCCGTTCCGGAATAGGCATTGCTCCAGCTGCTGCCATCCCGGCTACCGGCGCCCGCCTGCGTCACATAAATAACCGGATAACAGACTGTGGCATACCCGAAATTAACCGTTGTCAGTGATTGACCCAAGGTCAGGGTCAGTGTTGTACTATAGGGTGTTGCAACACCGTCCGGATCATAGGTAGGCTGGGAATTTGCCGGTAAGCCGGCCGTCAGTATTTCGGCCTGATAGGTGCCAGGAGGCAGGAAGGAAAATGAATACACACCGGCTGCGTTTGTAACCCCGGTAAATGAGCCATCATCGGGATCGGTAAGGGTACCGTTGGTGTTAGCATCGTACCGCAGTTGTACCGTCACCCCGGACCGACCCTGTTCGCCGGATAGGGCATTCTGCGAGCCGTTACGGTCAATGTCGTTGAAAACCAGACCGCCTGCCTGCCCCGTACTGCGGAATCCGAAGTCAATGGTATTTCTTGATGCCGTGATCAATGGCGTAACCGTGCTGGTGGCTGAAACTATGCCGTTGTCGAAAGCATCCGTAATAATCCAACCTTGATTAGCAGGCGGAGTGGCAGAAACCCGGTAGGTACCGGTATCCAGCACGGTCAGACTCCAGATTCCGTCGGTACCGGTTGTCGTGCTGTAGGGTACATCATCGCCTCCGCCTGCACTATTGTCTGGCCCAAACCATAATGCATTTATGACAGTGCCGGGAATGCCGGGTTCGCCCGCGCTCTGAAGGCCATTCTCGTTGATGTCGAAATAAACACGATCGCCGATCGTAAACTGCCCCTTCACCACCACCGAGGTAGTACTGCTACATCCGGCGCTGACTCCGGTCACAGAATAGGTACCGGTCGCGCTGACGGAGATTGCCGACGTACTGGCCCCCGTTGACCAGCTATATGAACTTGCTCCGGAAGCCGTCAGCGTAACGCTGTTGCCGCTAACGATGGTCAGCGACGGGGCGGCGGTGACGGTTAATGAGGGAACCACTACACTAAGACTGACGGTGGTTGTACTGACGGGCGACCCACTCAGATCGGCCACCGTTACCGTCAGGGTCTGAAGGCCGGTAGTGCCCGCACTAACGGTACCCGACAAAGTGCTGGTGTTGGTGTTGGCCGGTAAGCTGATACCCGCCGGTGCCGCCCAGGTATAACTGTAAGGGCCGTTGCCGCCTGTTACCGATACCGATAGCCCGACGGTGCTGCCCGCACAGGCCACTGAACTGCTGGTAACACGAATAGTGATTGGGATTACCGACGTATTGAGTAAGACAGATACATTATTAGATACACGGTTGGCTGTGATAATGTCGGGTTTATTATCGTTATTCAAATCGTCAATTGCTAAACTCTGCGGGCTATCTCCCACAACAAATGTTGCCGGAGCACCAAAGCCTCCTGTTCCGTTTCCCGGTAAAACGAATAAATTATCACTGCCGGCATTTACCACGGCAATATCCTGGTTACCATCTTTGTTTAGGTCATCTACCACAACCTCCCAGGGATTATTCCCGACGGCTATTGTCGTAGACATACCAAAACTGCCGGTGCCATCACCTAACAGCACCGATATATTAGCATCACGATTGCTAGCCGTAACCAGGTCGGCTTTGCCGTCACTATTTATATCCGTCACACTTAACCCGGCAGGCCATTCACCTGTAGGGAAATTCGTTGCAGTACTAAAACTCCCGTCTCCATTCCCGAGAAATACGGATACATTCTGGGTACCCCGGCTGGAGCCCGAGTTCGTATTGATCAGATCAGGGTTGCCGTCACTATTGAGATCAGCCACAGCTATTCTGAAAGGAGCACTTCCGGTAGCGAGGCTGGTAGCCGCACCAAAATTTCCGTTTCCATCTCCTTTCAACAGCGATAGAGTATTACCATTAGTATTGGCCGTGATGATATCAACATTGCCATCCTTGTCTATATCGGCTACTACCACATGAACCGGGCCATCACCAACTGCGAGAGTGGTCGATACACCAAAACTACCGGTCCCATCCCCTAATCTTATTGTTATGTTATCACTGTTTTGATTAGCCGTGATTAGATCTTTTTTACCATCCCCATTTATGTCGGCCACCGCTCCCGAACGTGGTGCGTCACCAACGGTGAACGTAGTTAATGCACCAAAACTACCGGTCCCATCACCCAACCGGACGGACACATTATCGCTATTCACATTGGCGGTAATGAAATCTTTTTTTCCATCATCATTTACATCAGCCAAGACTACTGAACAAGGGCCATTGCCGGTCGCATAGGTAGTAGAACTGCCAAATGTCTGACTGCGGCCAGGTGTACTCAGTAAAACTGATGAGAGTAAAATTAAACCGGATACGATAAACTGGCAAAGACAATACCTGGTAGATCTTTTTTTCATGAGTAACAGAATTAGATAAGTAGTTCGACTATGGCCGGTTTACGGGCTGATTAGTAAAGTGGTTAGCCTAAGTGGTTCAGATCGTGACTACGCGGATAATACCCGCACTCAAAAATGGTGATTACCTACACTTCGCTGTTAACCCATTTTGGACATTCTTTTGCTCATTTCGGACATCCCCTGTTTTTTTTGAAAAAAAAAGGCCCTTTTCAGGGCCTTAAGAACGCTTTTACGTATAAATGGATACTTACATACTGTCTGGTGTCTCGTCGGTATACGCCGATGGCAGCACGCCATATTTTTCCTGAAAACTGCGCGTGAAATACGACAGGCTCTCAAACCCCACGGCAAATGCTACCTCCGAAACGCTCTGCTTTCCCTGCCGGATCAGTACTGCCGACTGCTCCAGCCGGCGGTTCCGGATAAACTCTACGGTCGTCTGGCCGGTAAGCGTTTTTAGTTTCCGGACCAGCTGCCGCTGGCTCAAGTTCAGCTGGCGGCTCAACTGCTCGACATCAAATGCCGCGTTCCTCATATTATTGTCCACAATTGCCTGCGCCTGCTCCAGAAAGTTATTTTCTGTCAGGATCAACTGCGTACTGACAGGGTCAGACACAGCAACAGGCATTGGTTCGGAGGTTGACCCATAATACTGTGCCAGCCGCTCGCGCTGCCGGATCAGGTTCCTGACCCGCACCCGGATTTCGGTCGCGTCAAAGGGCTTGGTCAGGTACTCATCCGCGCCCAGCCCGAAACCTTCTATCCGGTCTTCGACCGTTGCCCTGGCGGTCAGCATCACCACGGGAATATGGCTGGTCGCCACCTGTGTCTTCAGCTGCCGGCAAAAGCCGAAGCCATCCAGCTGCGGCATCATCAGATCGCAGATCACCAGATCGGGCGTTACGTCGGTAGCCTTCTGCAACCCCTGCAACCCGTCTTCTGCCTCTATGATCACATAGTCGGCGGCAAAAACCGAGCGCAGGAAGGTCCGGATATCGGCATTGTCGTCAATGATCAGCAGAATTTTTTCTGTCGCCGCACCGGCCTGCGTCGTGGTGTCAGACAAGGAGGCCGTCAACCCTGTTAAGGCCTCGTCCGGCCGGACCGGCATAGCCTCTGGTCGTCCATTACCCCCCGGCGCCGGGGTCATCGGTAGCACAACCCGGAACGTGGTCCCCTGCCCTTCTGTACTCGTCACACTAACAGTTCCCTTCAGCACCGTTACCAGCTCCTGGACCAGTGCCAGCCCGATGCCCGTACCTCCCTGTGCCCGGCCCTCTCCGTTTCCGGCCTGGTAAAACCGGTCAAAGATTTTCGGTAGCTGCTCCGCCGGAATCCCGATGCCTGTGTCAGAAACAGTCAGTTCGAGCTGTGAGGTTTCCGGCCGCCAGGCCACCTCCATCTGCACAGTGCCTCCCGGAGGCGTAAACTTAAAGGCATTCGACAGCAGGTTAGTCAGTATTTTTTCCAGCTTATCCCGATCGGCATAGACCCAGCAGGGGGCCGGATTCCGGTCGAAGTCAAACCGGATCGCCTTACCGGCAGCCAGCGACAAGTAGGCTCCGGTAAGCGTCCGGATAAACAAAGCGACATCAACCGCAACGGTTTCTACCTGCATGTTGCCGGCTTCCAGTTTACTCAGATCAAGTACCTGATTAATCAGTGCCAGTAAGCGGCGGCCGTTGTGTTCCATCATGGATAATTCGGCCTCCCCGGGTTGTTTATGGCGCCGGTTACTCAACGGGCCCAGAATAAGGGTAAGCGGCGTGCGGAACTCGTGTGAGATATTGGTAAAAAAACGGGTTTTCAACGCATCCAGCCCGGCCAGCCGACCGGCCTCCTGTTGCTCAAACGCGACTTGCTGTTGCAACAAAAGCCGCTGCGTCTGGATGCGGTAAGCCTGAAGCACTACGACAGTGATCACGACCAGGTAGAACAGGTACGCCCACCAGGTCCGGTAAAACGGCGGGTGCACCCATACCGACAGCGTCACCGGGGCACTCCAGACATCGCCGTCCGCCCAACCCATCACCTCTAAGGTGTAGTGTCCGTCGGGTAGCTGCGCGTAGTTGGCAAACCGGTTTGTACCGGCCTCTACCCAATTCCTGTCGATGCCTTCGAGCCGATACCGGAACCGGTTCTTACCCACATTGGTATAATCCATCACCGCAAACTCAAACGTCAGCAGGTTCTGATCATGGGCAAGGTGAAGCTCAGTGGTATGGTCAATGGTACCGGCCAATATACCCGAATCATCCCCTGGTTCTACCGGATTGTTGTTAACTTTAAGCCCGGTTATGTTTAGTTTCGGTGGCTGTCTGTGCTGGCCGGTCAGCATCCCCGGCCGGAAAATGGTCAGTCCGTTTACACCGCCAAACAGGAGTTCTCCGGACCGGGTCTTTGCGAAGGACAGGCTATTAAATTCATCATCCTGTAGTCCGTCGGCCTTTGTATAATTCCGGAACTCAACTGTACGCGGATTGAACCGGCTAATCCCTTTGTTGGTACTCAGCCACAGATTTCTGAATTCATCGGTCAGTATGCCGTATACCACCTTATTGGGCAATCCGCGGGCTACGTTGACATGCTCAAACCGGCCGGTCTGCCGGTCCAGACGCTCCAGTCCGCCGCCTTTTGTACCGATCCAGAGAAAGCGGCCGGGCTGATACGGATCAGCAGCCAGGCTAAGAACAAAGTCATTGCTCAGGCTTTGCCGGTCCGTAACGGAATTTCTGTATATTGAAAAAACGGGCCGCTGCAACGGGTGCTGTACTTTTACCAGCCCTTTCTGCGTACCCATCCAGAATACGCTGTCAGCTTCCGAAACAAAGGCAAATGCCTCAACATCTCCCCCGCTTTGCTGCAATAAATGCTGGTAACGGTGTATCGTAAACTGTTCTGTCCGGCGGTTGAAGCAGAGTAAATTACCGTTGGTCGCCGCAAACCACAGATTCCCGTTCCGGTCTTCATACGTCTGGTTACCGGTAAAGCCAAAATATACGCCTTGGGGCAGCGGATATTTTTTTAGCAGCTTCCATTGAGGTGAAAACCAGAACAACCGGTTTTCATGCGTTTCAAAGTTTACGTTTGACACCCAGAATGACCCGTCCCGGCTCTGAATCAAGTTGCGCTGCCGCTGATCGGCAGGGGGCATCCGGGCGTCCAGAAAAGAGACCAGCTTATCCTGCTGAAACGCTATCTGCCCATAGGCATACAGTACCCTCGCATAGGTCCGGCCCTGCCCGTCTACATACAGATTCCCCAGCGATTTGCCGGATAATACATTCTGAAACTGCTTAACCGCCGGATTGAACTTCCGCAGTCCGTAACCGGCGGTACCGATCCAGATATTCCCGGCCTGATCTTTCAGTGCTTTGGTTATCTGAAAAACCTGTGGCGGCAGCGAGGCATACACATCCTGTTTGGTCAGGCTATCCCGTGTGAACAGGTCACCGGCCGAAAGCAGCCAGAGGTTCCCCCCTTTTGTGATGGCCAGCCTCGTCTCATCAAACGTGTCGATCTTGACATCCGGCGCGTCTCCCTGACGGGGAAACCGGATTACTTTCTTTACCCCCTTATGCCAGCCGATCAGCTGATTCTCCGTACTGACAAATAGATAGTCGTTCCGGTAGTCTTTATACAGATCAATAACGACCGGTTTAGTACCGTCAAGCAAATTGAGGTTTTTTAATCCGGCAGGGTGTTTCCAGTTAAACGTGTACACATTATCCTGCATCCCCGTTATCGCCTGCCCGTCAGCACCAAATGCAAATGAATAATTAACGTTGTTGGGCTCCTCATTGGCAATCTGAACAGCTATGCAGCGCACCTGATCCGTAAAGTCGGAGCGTTCGGGAAACCCCTGGCGCAAGGTTTCGGGTAATACGATTTTAAACGGTCGTCCAACGCTTGTCCCTACCCAGATATTCCCCTCCGGATCCTCGGCCAGCAACCGGATATCATAATTCCCTGCTGTTGCCTTTCCCTTGTTACGAATTAGTATATGGTAAAACCGGCCATTCCGGTCGTCATACAGATTAAGTCCGTTAGCCTGTGTACCAACCCAAAGCCTTCCTTTCCGGTCAACCAGTAATGCGGAGCAGGCATCGTCGGAAATACTGAATTCGTTATACGGGTCGTGGGTGAATACCTTAAAATTATAGCCGTCGTAGCGGTTAAGTCCATCTTTTGTTGCCACCCAGATAAATCCTTTCCGATCCTGCTTACAATCGAAAATCATTCCCTGCGACAGCCCGTCAGAAATGGTTAACTCTTGCCAGCCCTTTACAAGTGGTAACTGCTGAGCGTGCACTAAGTACGGTAATAACAATAAAAGGTAAACTAAACGCATCATATTTGCTCTTTCCAGAGCAAAATAAGGCATTTTCAGTTACTTCGATGTAAGGAGAGTGACAAATCGCCCACTGGCTTCATATATGCACATCAGCAAGCTGTTCGTCACCGTCACTCCCTTTGTAGCTTATATTTACAAATCAGGTAAAACCGGCTTTTGGACCGCCATCCATTTACGGACAGTTCCGGTTAACCGTCACCGTCCGGGTCACGGGTGCGCTGGTGCCGCATTCGGTCGTGTAGGTAGCTGTCAGCTTGTAGACCCCGGAACGGGTGATACCGGCCGCGAGGACCGGGTGCGTCCCCCCACTACGGTAGGCATTGCTGAATACATAGCCTCCTCCCTCGCCGG
This sequence comes from uncultured Arsenicibacter sp., assembly GCF_945952095.1. Lineage (GTDB taxonomy): Bacteria > Bacteroidota > Bacteroidia > Cytophagales > Spirosomataceae > Arsenicibacter. The sequence continues at coordinate 10,473 of NZ_CAMFHL010000257.1, forward strand.
GACCTGTGACCACAAACAAACTGCCCGTTGCCTGACCGGTAATCTGTACCGGACAACCGCTTTCATCGGCCGACAGGCTCAGTATCCCCGCATCAGGCGGCAGCAGTACACCCTTACCAATTACGACACTGCCGCTGGCGGTTGCGCTGCAGCTACCTACCGTGCAGGTCGCCGTCAGGACAGACG
>NZ_CAMFHL010000258.1 GCF_945952095.1 uncultured Arsenicibacter sp.
GCCTGTCGAATGTGTCGGGTCGTCGCCCGGCCTTGCTGTAAGCTGCTTTTTGAGAGGTATCATCTCCAGCGCAACGAGGGCCGGTTATTGTATCACATGGACCTTTGCTGGGACCAGATCGGTTATTTTCAGATCGGGGACGAGCCCGGCCGGTTTGAACCAACAACGGGCGAAATTAACTACAAAACAATTTTCCGGCATATTCACCGGAAATCGCAGGAGACCGGCCGTATATTTATTCTGGGAATGGAGCATTTTAACAGCCAGCCAGGTATTCAGGGTGAACAGGCCGTGCTGGCCGCTTACCGGCTCTGCGATGATTTCTAACCAGTTCTTATCTTGTGACTACAAACTAATTAATTCGAAAGCATGTCAGAATCTGTTGACCATACCCCTGTCGTTCTTGTCACCGGTGGAGCCGGCGAAATTGGATCGGCCATTTCGCGTACGTTTGCTAGCCATGGCTATAAGGTCATTGCTACCTACAATAACGATCATCAGAAGGCGGACCGGTTACTGGCGTCTCTGACCGGAAGCGGCCACCAGATTATTCAGGCGCCGACAACCGATGCAGCGGCGGTCGAAGCGTTACAGCAAACGATCAACGATCAGTACGGCCGGCTCGATGTGCTGGTCAATAATGCCGGTATTACAACGCCTGTGCCTCATGCAGACCTTGATGCATTGACCGATGAATGGATTGACCGGATTATGCAGACGAATTTCAGAGGGGGATTCGCTATGGTCCGTGCGATGCGCGGCTTGCTTAATACCGCAGCAGAACGCTCGGGTCAGTCTTCGCTTGTCGTAAATATTTCGTCGATTGCCGGTATTTATGGTATCGGCAGCAATGTTGCTTATTGTGCCTCTAAAGCTGCCGTTGATTCAATGACCCGCTCATTAGCCCGTGTTCTGGCGCCTGAAATCCGTATGGTCTCTGTTTCACCCGGATTTGTGGAAGGTGAGTATACCAAAAATTTCGATCCTTCTTTCCTGAAAAATCAACTGGACAACACGCCGCTGGGACGATACGCCACCGGTCAGGATGTTGCTAATGTCGTCATTTCCCTGGCCACCACAATGACCTTTACAACGGGTACTATTATTACCGTTGATGGTGGACGTCTACTAAAATAACTATTCTTTCCGTTCCGGTTTATTATTAGCTCTTTTTATAAAATTTACAGAACCGTTTACGTAATTATGTATACTTATCGCTTTTTTGTTCAGGAAACTTTAAACATTTTCTAAAATAAGCCCATACTTACTTGATTTACATGACTAGTCATTTATCTTTTTTTGTATTTTTGATCTTCGGCTGCAAAGCCGATAAATGGTGTGGATATAAGTAAAAAAGACCGTTTGCCCTGCGAGCGGTCTTTTTTGTTTTAATATATTCAACTAAAAATCAACCAATTACACCACTTATTCTTCACTGATTAATGGCCTTTTTCTTACGTTTAAGTGTTTAGCAACTCATATGTTATTCACTAGACTATAGATTATTATTTTTTCAGGAATTCGGTTTAAAAACACTCTTTGTCGTTACTGGTTACTGTACTTAAATTACTGCTTAATTGTAACTATTCACTATATGGATAATTCCTACCCTTTTTTGGCGGGCGGGGGTGAAATGGGAGAACTTACTCAAGGGTATAACTGGTCAGCGAATGCATTAGGAACGCCGGATACTTGGCCTAAGAGTTTACGTACGCTGGTCAATATGATGTTGACCTCACGTTTTCCCATGCTGATCTTTTGGGGCCGGGACCTGATTACGTTTTATAATGATGCCTTTCGCCCCAGCCTGGGTAATAATGGCAAACATCCTTCTTCTTTAGGCCAGCCGGGGCATATCAGCTGGGCAGAATCATGGCCCTGGATTGGTCCGATGATTCATAACATCATGAACGGAGGGGATGCGGTCTGGTTTGAAGACCAGAAACTCCCCATCTACCGCGAAGGCACAATGGGCTTTGCCTACTGGACGTATAGCTTCAGCCCGCTGACGGATGATGACGGCTCAGTTAATGGTATTCTGGTTACCTGTACGGAAACTACGCAGGCTGTATTATCCAGGGAGAAGCTTGAGCAATCGCAGCAGGAAATGCTGTCCTTTTTTGAACAGGCACCGGTTGCAGTAGCTGTTATCAGCAAAGAGAATCTCACATTCCGGATTGCGAACCCGTTCTACAGTGAACTGGTCGGCCGTTCACCCGATCAGTTAATCGGCAAAGCACTGCTTGAAGCCCTTCCGGAATTAAACGGACAAGGTTTCGATGATCTGCTCGATAACGTCATCGATACCGGCAAGCCCTTTTCGGCTAGTGAACAGGCGGTTACGCTGTTGATCAACAATACCCTGGAAACCATATACGTAAATTTTATCTATCAGCCTTTTTACGGTATTGATGATGTGATCACAGGTGTTATTGTTGTGGCGACCGACGTAACTCCGCTGGTTAAAACCCGTAAACGGATTCAGGAGAGCGAAGACCGGTATCGCCAGCTTTCCCTTGAATTAGAGCAAAAAGTGCAGCTCCGGACGGAAGAGCTGGCTCATATTAATCAGGAATTGATGGCGGCCAACGAAGAGTACGCGGCCATTAACGAAGAACTTCAGGAATCGAATAACCTGCTGCATCTGTCAAACGATAATTTACGGCAGTTTGCCTATGTGGCTTCCCACGATCTTCAGGAGCCGTTGCGCAAAATTCAGCAGTTCGGAAGTTTATTACTCATGCAGAAGGCAGACCTTTCTCAGGAATGTCAGCTTTATGTCGAACGCATGCAGCAATCTGCCAGCCGGATGTCTTCGCTCATCAAAGACCTGCTCAACTTTGCCATCTTATCGTCGCAGCAACTGCGGTTTGAACCGGTCGATCTGAACCTGATTGTAAAACGTGTTTTATCGACATTTGAGCTTTCTGTTAAGGAGACGCAGGCGACTATACGTGTCTCTTCCTTACCAACCGTTTCCGGAGATGAAACCCAGTTGGAGCAGGTCTTTCAGAACCTGATCGGCAATGCACTCAAGTTCCGTAAACCTGACCGTAAACCTGAAATTATCGTCCGCGGAAGCCTGATCCGCGTATCGGCTCTTCCCGCTCATGTTAGCCCCGCCCGTAACGCGGATAAATATGTTCAGGTTGAGATCAGGGATAACGGCATCGGATTTGAGGAGAAACACCTGGAACGTATTTTTCAGGTGTTTCAGCGCCTTCACGGAAAGCACGAGTTTGCCGGAACAGGCATCGGGCTTGCTATTTGCGAGCGGGTAGTTACCTATCATGGCGGCGCGATAACTGCCGCTAGTACTGTCGGCGAAGGCTCAACGTTCTATGTTTTTTTGCCCGTCTGATACACGTTACAGGAATAAGTAATTCAGATTCCTTATTCCTGTAACTTCACTATGTTATACCAGTATTCACGGATCACGGACAGATAGTGTATCCATTCCAGATAGCCCGCCGGTTTCCCGATAAAACTGGTAATGCCTATACCATATGCTTTTTTAATGTCGTCCGGCCGTATTGAGGCCGATATCAGTATTACCGGTATCGGCACGTTCAGTAACCACTTTTTCAGCAGGTCAACCGCTTCAATTCCATTGATATCCTGATTCAGATTATTGTCCAGAAAGACAAGTTTGAAATAGCCGGTGCCTTTCTGTTCAATTACGTCTATTGCCTCTTTGAATGAACTGACATGCACCCAGTCTGATTCCGGAAAACCCTTACTGGCTGCCCGCCGGAGAATAAATACAGTATCTTCTTCATCTTCAACGATCAGAATCGGAAATTTTTTATGTAATGACATACTATTCAAGGCTGGTTTTCTCCACAATATTCCCTGCAAATACTGTTGGATTCACATTTAATCCGGCTCCGCACTGATTTTCGTTGGTGTTGATAAATCAGAACGGCTCTTTTTGGTATTCCAAACAAAGTTTAAGTAATCAAATATATCATTCCGGAGAGATAATAACCTGTTTTTTTTATTCTACAGGCAAGCTGACTTGCCTGTTAACGGTATCCGGTAAACGTTCTGATCAATTTTCCTATTGCGTTTGTTCGTTCTTCAGCATACCTGAACTGCTTTCCGTAAATAACTCTATCATTCAGCCAACAAAATGCAACAACAAATGTTTATTTATATGAAAAACAGAAACTTTTGTGACAATAAACTGAGCTTATCGTCACAAAGGAGTAGTAAACAGAAACGCCCGAATCAATTTGTCCGGGCGTTTTCCATCAAAGTACATAAATAAGCAAGCAGTAAGCTTGATCGACTGCAAACTACAAAAAAAAGCCCGGCTCTTAAAGTACCGGGCTTTTTATCAATTCATATACTACTGCGATAGTTAAGAGGCAAATAGCTTATAATAATGTACCGATATAAAATATCAGTTTACTATTTCTTTATTTACATTCTTATTTTTGCCTTCTTTTAATTAACCTGTTTCTTTTATTTATTTTACTGTAAGCTATATAATAGAAGAATAGTACAATTATCAAAGTACATACTCATTCATACATACTTACAGAAAAACAATACATGTCGGCTTAGATACCGGCATACCCGACGACTTAAACGTTAGCTTTCCGGTCCGGTCATTCAGCTCATAAAGACTCAGGTCGTCACTCCCCATATTAGCCACTACCATGTATTTACCTGACGGATCAATGTTAAAATCTCTGGGTGTATTGATGTGCCCGGTTTTTGAATCAACCTCTTGGAGCAGCCCTGATTTTCCGATAGCAAAAGCCGTGATTCCGTTATAGCCTCTGTTCGATACGTACAGGAATTTTCCGTTCGGATGCATACGGATTGCTGCCGCTGTATTCGCACCCGTAAACGATGCCGGTAAGGACGTTATCGTTTGTACCGGCTGCAATACGCCTTTCTCCGAAACAGTCAGGGCTGTTACACTTGCATCCAGCTCATTGATGACATACATAAACCTGCCCGATGGGTGAAAAACCATATGCCTCGGCCCGACGCCAGGTTTTGTGGTCAAAAATGCCTGCTCCGGATTCGGGCGGACACTGTTTTTCCGGGCTTCTACCAAATAGTTCATGATGCGGTCCGTCCCCAGATCCGTTACAAATGCATACTTGCCGTCCGGTGAAAGTGCTGAACAATGCGCATGGGATTTGTCCTGACGCGGTTTATTCGGGCCTTCCCCCGTATACTGATCGGTAAAGGCCGGCGCTGAGAGATTTCCCTGCTGAATGGGCAAAACAGACAGACTACCACCCGTGTAATGGGCCAGAAAGGCCAGATTCCCTGCCGGATGAATGGCTACATGGCAAGGGTTCAATCCTCCGGTTGGCTGGCTGCTTACCAGCTTTAATGCCCCGCGCTGATCAATTGAAAAAGACATTAGTTCATTGCTCTGCGTGGCCGCGTACAATAGCTTTTTGTCAGGTGAAAGCGCAATATAGCCCGGTCCTTTGCAATAGTTAAAAGTATCCTTGCGTGTGATGATGCCCTGTTTATCGTCTAATTCACATAACGTAATCAGTGACGTTGGTCCCGGGGTCAGGGACCCGATGTAAAACCGGACGGCCTTCTGGGCTACCGCATGATACGAAAGGCTAACTAAGAAGAGGAAACGTATAATGGATTTTATCATGGTATGCTCTTATAGGCTTCAGGAGAGCTGATTTCCGGATTTATTGACTACTACTGCACAAAAGGTTCTTCTGATCCCTCAGCTACTGTAATGTGGTAAATTTTACCACATTTTAAGTATGCAAACGCTCACAGATTAATGTGGTAAGTTTTACCACGTTTTTCTGCGGAGAAACAACCTCTATTAATGTGGTAAATTTTACCACGTTTTCTGTTCTCAATAAACTCCGCATAAATGTGGTAAATTTTACCACGTTTTTCTGTTCTCAGCAAACACCGCACTAATGTGGTAAAATTTACCACATTAGTTAAGACTCTCCTCTCTGTATTGCCAGTAGCTCCTGTAAACCACTTATCAGCGACTGACAGGTCGTTGTTAATGGTATTGACCTATCAGTCAACTGTTTTGTTAACTGCATAATCTGATCAATTTTTTTGGTCAGTTCCGGATCGATAGGCTGCAAGGTTGCGGATTCAGTCGCTGAAGCCCGTGTATTATCAGCTGCCAGTACCTGCTGCAACGCAGTTTCAGTCTGGATTGGCTCTGCCAAATCAGGTGTATCGGCCAGTGCTACCAGATCACTCTTGCGGACTTTAACCTTGCGGGACAGTACCTCCTTTTTCAGCGGATCAGCCAGCCGGTCAAGGCCTTTGGCATACTGTGCATCAAGACGGATTGTTTTAGGGCTGACATTAAACTGAGCAGCCAGCAGTTCTTCGGTACGCATCTTCGGGGCATCTGTCTCCGGAAACGTTTCATCGGGCTGATTCGGACGCCCGGGCTTGCGCTTCAGATTAAGGTACTTCTGCCCACGCAGATAAGCCATTTGCTCAGGTGTCAGGTTACGGCGGCCCAGCTGGTTATCGATCATAAACCCGCGAACGGCCTCCTTATCAGTAAACTCGCGCAGGGATATTTTAAAGTCCAGTCCGTTACGCCGGCAGATTCCATACCGGTTATGCCCGTCAATCAGTACGTAGAGGGGTGTATCCTCTCCTGGTCCATCCAGTACAGTTTGGGTAGTACTCCAGAGCAGAAGCGGCTCACGGCATCCCTCACGGATAATGTTGGCCTCCAGTTGTTCATATTCTTCCTGTGTAAGCGGCGGAATTAATGCCTCCAGCTCAGGAATAATGGTAATCTGGTCTTTAATTGATTCTTGCTGGACCAACGATCCGGTTTCCTTGCGGATCAGCGGCTTCTGGGCGAATTGGCTAAGTGTCTTTTTCATACGCATTCTATCTAATTGCTGACCGTAGCCATATACTCATTAGCCAGCTGCCTGTAATCAACTGAGCCCGGCGATGCGTTGTTATACCGGAAAATATCCATCTGCGCATACTGTGATTCTTTGAGCGCCGCATTGAGGCGGATTTCGGTCTGAAACACATTGAAATTAGCCAGATCCTGCCGCACCGTCTGAATGATCTCCTTATGGAGTACCAGCCGCCGGTCAACGCGCGTCAGGACAATACCATCAATCCGCAGCCGCTCATTGAAGAACTGGCGGATTTCCTCAATCAGCTCAAACAGGTTGTTTACACCTTTTACTGCTGATGTTTCAGGCTCAAGAATAACCAGAGCGGCATTTGAAGCGATCAGGGCCGAATTGGTAAAGACGTTCAGCGCGGGCGGACAATCAATCAGAATAAAGTCATAATTCGGCAGCAACGGCGCCAGTGCAGCACGAAGGCGCAGCGCACCGCTCGGAGAGTGGGTCAGATCGCGCTCATATTTTGCCAGCTCCAGGTTGCTGGGGACCAGATCAAAATTGTCCGTAACCGATACCACCGGCAGTTGCTGATTCTGGAGTAAGGACTCATAAAGCTGTTGCTCCGGCTGATCGAGGCCAAGGCTTTGCGACAGGTTGCCCTGAGAGTCAATATCAATAACCAGTACACGGTTACCGGCCAGGCTCAGTGCACGCCCCAGATTGATCGTTGTCGTAGTTTTTCCAACGCCTCCTTTGTGATTAACAACGGATACTACGTGTGCTTTCCGGTTCCGGAAAGCCGATAAACCATAATTCTCCAGTACAGGCTCTAATGCTGTAAGGTGTTTTTGATTAAGTGTCCGTTGTCCGGCCATCGCTTTGGTCAGCGTACTCGCCGGTAGTCCGGCTTCTTTTTCAATGGCAGAAACGGATAAGGCTGGTTTTTTAGAAAAAAAGAGAACAGCCTCCTGATGGGTTAGCATACGATTTTATGTTTGGCGCCATAAAGCTAAGACAAGAAACAAAAAATCTACTTATTTTGCCTGAAAAAACAGACTCATTTATACCTAAAAGGATCTGATAGCCCTATTCAGACAGTACAAGTCCCCCACTCGTCAAAATACATACGTTACAGTAACTATAACGTTTCTATCACTAACGGTTTGTACTTACCTATAACCAATGTATCACTTCAGAAATCAGGCTATCAATAAACGTATAGTAAGAAATCCGGAAAGTATAACGATTATATCACGACGTAAACAACAACGACTAATCATATCCTGCGTGTCTCTTGACAAACTGACCATTTCGGGTAAGTGTATACCGGCAGAGGCCAATGATTATATAACGAAATTATCACCAGCGGCGCTGACTATTTTTTCTCATATAACCAATCTATCACCGACGCATTGAATCATTTTCAGGATAACACCATCGGATAGTGTTGGCACCTGAAAATTAGTATAACGGAAAAATCACTTCAATGGCAGACACAGATAAAGATTTCAGCTTTACAAACACACATTAAAACAGAAACCAAAATCAAAAAACAACAACAATTTCCTTTTGATGTTTTTTTTAATTTTTTATTGTTTTTTGTTTTTTTATGTTTTTAAGGCTCTGTAACTAGTTGATATACAGTTTATTGTAGAGGTAATTATAACCAAACTATCACGGAGCTATAACCAAACTATCACGGAGCTATAACCAAACCATCACGGAGCTATAACCAAACTATCACGGAGCTATAACCAAACTATCACGGAGCTATAACCAACTTATCACGAGTATAACCAAACTATCACGGAGCTATAACCAACTTATCCACAGTGAAGATATAGCTGAAAATAGATGCTATAACCAACTTATCACTTTATTGCCGAGGCTGAAGTAATGGGTAAACCAGCTGAACTATAAAAAAAAAGTTGTGTGAGTTATAGTAATTAGTAGCTTTGTTATCAGCGCATAACAGGAGGCTGACGGACACATGGCGAAAGGAAAAACAGCAAGGAGCAAGAAGGATATATCTGAAAAATACAGCATCAGAATACAGGGTGGAAAGCATGGCCTTGTAGAAGCATCCTATAAAATGGATATCATGGAGTTTCGGATCTTTGCAACCATGCTGACTATGGTATTGCCTGATGATCAGGACTTTACAGAGTATGTGATTAGCGTGACAGATATTATCAGGTTGTTTAATCTGTCGAAAAGCGGACAGCTTTACGATATGGTACGTTCGGCTGCTGATAAACTGCTGGACCGGAAATTTATCATCAACGAAATTAATGAGGATGGTATTGAGTATGAAAACAAGATCAATATGCTGGCAAGTGTAAAAACGCCGGTGAGCAAAAAGTACCAGAATCACATAAAAGTTACCTTCCACCCTGATCTGAAACCTTATTTACTCCGGCTTCAGAAAGAATACCTGACGGTTGATGTCAGGAATATAGTCGATATTCAGAGTCCGTATTCAGTAAAGCTATATTTTGTTTTAAAGCATCAGATCAAATTAGGGAATACAAAAGTTAAGTACACGCTGGCCAGGCTCCGGCAAATTATGACCGTCGGCGATGATGAGTATCCGCTGTACGGCAACTTCAAGCAGAAAATTCTCAAAAAGGCACAAACGGATATTGAGGCCTACACCGACCTGCGGATTAGCGAGATGGAGGAAGAAAAGCAGGGAAGGGCAGTATATGCGGTCATTTTTCATCTCGAGAACAAACAGCCTGCCCGACTGGAAATTGCGCCTAATTCGTCGAAACCAATCCGGTTACGGAAAATAAAGGACGGTGTTGTTCAAGATGTTGACGTGGAGGAAATTCTGCGTAGCGAAAATCATTATGAAGTGCACCGCGCACCGGAAGCGGAAATCCATGAAGCTGACTCGGTAGAGGAGTTGTTTAACCGCGTAAAAAAGTATAAAGTAACCAAAGCGACGGTGCAGGAGTGGGTGAAGCTATCAACGGCCGAACAGATTGCATTTACGATTGATTACGTTGAGCGGCTGATCGCGTCGGGTACACAGGTAAAAAACATCGGTGGCTATCTGAATAAAATGGTGAAGACTCCGGGCCTGTTTGATGCCTTTAAAGATCAGCAGGCAGAGCAGGAAACGCAGAAAAAGCAAAAGGAGCAAGCCGAAAAACGGGTTAAGGCATCGCAGGAACTACAACAGAAACGCGATGACTTGGCTGAGGCCTACCTGGAGGCTAAAGTAAACCGCGCAATAACACTCTTTGATGAGCAGGATTCGCTGGCAGAGCAGTTATTCGGGCATATCCGGGAGCAGGCCCATGCGCCGAAACCCTCTTTTATGGAAACCGTTGCGTGGGAAGCGCTGGAAAAAATAATGGATCACGATGTATGTACCGAACGGTTTGTGCAGATTTTAGAAGGCACAGGAGGGATGACCCTGAAATTCCACGTCCTCGAAGTGTTGCAGGGAATGTTTATCGGTGAGTTCTCAAGCCTGAAAGCCGGGTATGAAACAGAAGCCCGGCAATTAGGGGTTGTGCTTATCTAAGTAATTCAATGGCAATACTAACTGACTAACCAGCAGTCAATGCGGTAAATAAAAGGGCGACCGCGTAGGGTCGCCCGTAGGACGGTAACGGATCAGATCCGGGTTAGCTTGACGGGCGGGGTGTAATTCGCATTCCACTGACAAACGTAGAGATTTTCGTCGTCATCGACACAAACATCATGACCATGCTGAAAAACCGGTATTTCGGCTTGTAACGTAGGTTGAAGCACGCCATTTTTATAGACCGGTGG
>NZ_CAMFHL010000259.1 GCF_945952095.1 uncultured Arsenicibacter sp.
CCTGCAGGGGGGACACCAGGGCCGCCCGCCCGCTTGTATCCACGATGCGGACCAGGCCGGTGCGTTCGCGGTAGACCACCGACCGCACCGGTCCGCCGTCGCTGATAATACCGGTTTTGTGGCGGTTAATCATCGTCAGCACCGGGGCGGCAGGGCGGCATCCCTGACCCGTCAGGAGCAGCCCCGCCCACACCAGCAGCGCCGGTGCCCATTGGTTTTGTTGTCTCACTTTTTCTTGCTGGTTATGGCCTGACCATCGCGCAGCTCTTCCGAGGCTCTTTTGACAATGGGCTCACCCGTATGCAGATCGCCGAATACCTCCACGAGGCTATCCACCACACTTCCTTTTTCGACCGGTACCCAGATGGCTTTGTCGTCCTGCACGCGGATCACAAATACCTTTTCGCTTGAGCTCACCACCGCTGTTTTCGGAACAAACATCGTTTTCACCGACCGCTCGACAGGCATCCGTACTTCGGCATACATCCCGGCTTTCAATTCCTGCGCCTGATTACTGACATCAAATTCGGCCATCATCGCCCTGTTTTCCTCGACCAGACTGCGGGCACTGCGGGACAGCTTTGCGGTAAACACCCGCTCCGGTATGGCATTGACCCCAAACGACACGGTACTGTTGGCCGGCAGCTGATTGGCATACGCCTCCGGAACGGCCACGGTCAGCCGCAGCGTCCGGCTGTCTTCCAGAATAAACAACGGCTTTCCGGCTTCGCCCGCTCCGACCAGTGCACCGGGACTGATGTTCCGCTCAATGATCACGCCGTCGAACGGCGCCACAATCGTCAGGTAACCGGCCAGCTGTGATTTGGCCTGCCAGTTGGAACGTGCCGACTGGATATTGCCGCGGACAGCCACCACCATCGCGCTGTCGGCCTGCATGCGGGCCTCCGCCTGATCCAGCTCGTTGAGCGACACGGCACCTTCTGTTTTACTGGTCAGCTGAAGCCGGTGATGCGTGGCCTTGCTGGCGCGGTACCGCGACAACTGCTCCACCAGTGACGCTTCACGGGCTTCAATTTCGGCCTTCGCCTGGCTGATTTCGGCCAGCACTTCGGGCGCTTCCAGCCGCGCCAGCACCTGGCCTTTGCGTACCCACGTGCCGCGGTCAACGCGGATGTCGTTGACGTAGCCTTTTACTTTAGCATAGAGGTTTACACGGTTCCAGGGCTTCAGCTCTCCCGGCAGCACGACCTGTTTACGCGGCTGCAGCTCACGGACTTCGGCAATTTCGACCGCCTGTATAACCGGTTCTTTAGCCGCATCTTTTTTTTCACTGACGGCTGATGTACAGGACACTACACCGGCTATCACCGGCATAATTCCCAATAAGCCACTGAATCGTTTCATACCTGAACGTATACGGCCGCTGTTGGCCTTTGTCGATTGATAAGTTGTTAAGCGGGTCATGATTATGCCGTTAAGACGGTCTGTTCGTCGTAGTATTTACTCTCAGGATCTTCCGGATCAAGCGAAACCGACTGCACCGGAGCGTTGGCCTGGAACTGCGTGAATACACAAGGTAAAATGAGCAGCGCGGCAATCGTCGACGCCACAAGTCCGCCGATAACGGCCTGCCCGAGCGGGGCAATCTGGTCACCGCCTTCGCCGAGGCCCGACGCCATCGGCAGCATACCGGCAATCATGGCAATACTCGTCATCAGAATCGGGCGGATCCGGCTATTGGCCGCCATCAGCACGGCACGCCGGTCGTCGCCCAGGGTGACCCGCAGGTTTTCGGCATTGGTCACCATCAGAATGGCGTTAGCCACCGAAACGCCGACCGACATAATCAGCCCCATGTACGATTGCAGGTTCAGCGAGGCCCCGCAGGCCAGCAGCATCAGCAACGCCCCGGCTACTACCGCCGGAATGGCCGACAGAATGACCAGCGCCAGCTTAAACGACTGGTAATTGGCACTGAGCAACAGGAAGATGATCACAATAGCGACCAGCAGTCCCATCTGCAGGCTGCTCAGCGTATCGGTCAGGAGTTTGGTTTGCCCCCGCATTTCGACAAGTACGCCCCGTGGCGGATCGCCGGCCTCCCGGATTGCCTGCTGCACCGCTTTGGTAGCTGTACCCAGATCAATTTCATGGAGGTTTGCCGTAATCGTTACCAGCCGGTTCGGGCCTGAGCGGTCGTATTGCCCCGGCGTGGTTTCTTCCGAGAAGGTCGCCACATCCGACAGTACCGGCCGCATGGTGCCCGACCGCAGCGGAATGTTGCCGATGTCTTCGACCGAGGTCATTTCGTACTCCGGAATCTGCACCTGCACCTGATAGGCCAATCCTTTTGCATCGTCGAGCCACAGGTTTTTGTCGGTAAAGCGGCTGGATGAGGTAGCGGCCACCATTGACCTTGCCACCTGAGTAGAGGTTACGCCCAGCTGACCGGCCCGCTCGCGGTCCATGTTGATCCGCAACACGGGATACGACAGCGGCTGGGCAATCTGCACATCCCGCAGAAACGTGAGCGCCTTCATCCGCGCCTCAATCTGCCGCGCAAACCGGCCGGCTTCTTTCAGGTCTTTCGACGCCACGGTGATTTCAATCGGCGTCGACGCGCCCTGGCTCATGATTTTGTCTACGAGTTCAATCGGCTCGAACGAGACCCGTGTATCCGGCATCTGTTGCGCAATCCGGGCCCGCAATGCCTCTTTGAACGCATCCATATTTACGGCGTGCTCTTCCTTCAGCGAGACCTGTAATACGGCTTCGTGCGGACCGCTGTTGAAGACGAAAATGTTCGAGGTTCCGTAACTGGAGGGAACATTGCCGACAAACGCCGATGAAATCGCCACATTATCCGCCCCGGCTTCTGACTTGATGATGTCGAGGACTTTCAGCGTGGCTTTTTCGGTCCGTTCTACCCGCGTGCCGTCGGGTACCCGCAGCCGCATCTGAAACTGATGGCTGTTGGCATGTGGCAGAATATCGGTTCCGATCAGCTGGAAGCATACGGCAATGATGGCCAGGCTGACGACGAAATAGCCAGTTACGGCCAATGTACGGCGTTTCATCAGGCGGCGCAGCGTTGCCGTATACCGTTGTTTAAAGCGTTCGAATCCCGTGGCATGCGGAACCGGATGCAGGTCGTCGTCGATCATCATCGCTTCCTCCTCCGGATCTAGTGCCAGCGTTGCCGGTTCGTGGCCGTGATGGGTTTTCAGCAACCAGTTCGACAATACCGGAACAATGGTCTGCGACAGCAGGAACGACGCGATCATGGCAAATCCCACCGACAGCGACAGCGGCAGAAACATGGATCGCGGCACGCCCGTCATGACCATTGCCGGTGCAAACACGGCCAGAATGCACAACAGAATCAGCACTTTCGGAAACGCAATTTCCTTACAGGCATCCCAGATGGCCACCGCCTTCGTTTTATGCATACCCATGTGCTGGTGGATGTTTTCAATCGTCACCGTCGATTCATCGACCAGGATACCGATCGCCAGTGCCAGTCCCGACAAGGTCATGATGTTGATGGTCTGCCCGAAAAGGTTGAGCAGCAGCACTGCCGACAGGACCGAAATCGGAATGGTCAGCACGACAATGATCACACTCCGCCAGTCGCGCAGAAACAGCAGGACCATCAGTCCCGTCAGCACGGCTCCGAGAATACCCTCCGTTACGAGACTTTTCAGCGCATTGGTCACATAAACCGACTGGTCAAACTCATACGAAATCTTCACGTCTTCGGGTACCGCATTCTGCAACTCCGGCATGGCCTTGCGGATGTTGTTGACCACATCCAGCGTCGAGGCATCGGCCTTTTTCACCACCGGAATATACACCGCCCGCCGGCCGTTGACGAGCGCATAGCTCACGGTAATATCGGCGCCGTCTTCGACCGTACCGATGTCACGGACAAACACGGTCGGACCGGCGCCGGTCCGGATCGGAATGTTCAGAAAGTCTTCGGGACGCCGTACCAGCGAGTTTACCGGCGTCATCAGCGCCCGGTCACCAATCCGGATATTGCCCGCCGGCGAGGGCTGGTTGTTGGATACAATGGCCTTGATAACTTCTTCGGGTGTCAGTTTGTAGCTCCGGACCAGCTGCGGATCAACCTTGATGACGACCGTCCGCTGGTTTCCGCCGAACGGTGGCGGGCTGGAGACACCTTCGATGCGCGAGAACATCGGCCGCACCCGCGACGATGCAAAGTCCTGAATTTCGTTGAGTGAGCGGGTCTGGCTTTCAAACACCAGCTGCCCGACCGGTACCGAACTGGCATCGAACCGGACCACCTGCGGCGGCACCGTTCCTTCGGGCATATACGCCTTGGCCCGTGACACGTTGTTGGCGACCTCCGCCGCCGCCTGGGCCATGTCGGTGCCGGGATAGAACTGAAGCCGGATCAGCGACAGCCCCTGAATGGTTTTCACCTCCACATCGCGGATACCCGATACGTAGAGAAAGTGATCCTGATACCGCGTCGCAATGAAGCCGTCCATCTGATCGGGGGCCATCCCACCGTAGGGCTGCACCACATAGATGGTCGGCAGGTTCAGGCCCGGAAAAATATCGACCGGAATGGTCCGGAGCGACATGATAGAGAAAAACAGGATACCGATAACAGCCACCAGCACCGAAATCGGCTTTCGGAGCGCAGAGCGAATGAGTTGATACATAGTCTTGCGTGATGTTGGTTATGGACCGGAACGGCCTTAGTTTACCTGATTCATGAAAAGCGGCAGATCCCCTTCGGCGGCCGCTTTGAGCAGCAGCGCGCGCCACGCATTGCTGTTGGCCACGTACCAGTCGACTTCGGCGCGGTTCAGCGTAACGAAGCTCTGCACCAGCGTGGGCAGGTCGGTGAGGCCGTTGCCGTAGCGCGCCCGGGCCTGTTCATAGGCCTTGCGGGCCGCTCCCAGCTGGACGGGTGCCAGCCGCGCCTGTTCGAGCGCTACTTCATACTGGGTATCGGCTTCGCGGCTCTGTCGGTTCAGCCGCAGCTGCTGGTCGTTGTACAGCTGCCGGAAGCGTTCGACTTGAAACTGTTCGCCCCTGACATCCTGCCGGGCACGTAGCATACCCGTCAGGTTCCAGCGGGCCACCACGCCCAGCAGGTAGTTAGACACCTGATACGAAATCCCGCTGACCAGATCGGTGCGGTAGGCGTCGCCGTTGTTCGCCACGCCCGATCCGCGTGCCCAGCCCGCCCCGACCAGCGAAATAACCGGCATCCCCGACCGCTGTACGGCGAGACTACGGGCTTGGGCGGCATCCATCTGGGACTGGAAAAAACGAAGCGACGGATTGTTCAGAAAAGCATTGGCCGTGTTGGCCGACAGGACCGGCAGTGCGGTGTAGAACCGCATGCTATCAACCTGCATGCTGTCCTGAATCGTCCCTGTCAGCTCCGACAGGCGCAGGCGCTGCACGCGGGCCCGTTGCCGGCTTTCGAGCAGAAGCAGTTGGGCGCGGGTCAGTTCGGCGGTAGCGAGGGCGCTGTCGACACCGGCCCGCATGCCGGAACGTACACCGGCATCGACGGTACGTTTGAAGGTCTGCGCCCGTTCGAGGTTTGCCCGTTGTATAGCGACGAGTTTTTGCTGAATCAGCAGCAGCAGGTAGGCATCAATGGTCCGGATCCGGTGCTGGAAAAGCTCATTGTCAAGGTCGGCCTGAGAGCGGTTCACATCAGCCTGTGCAGCGTTGATCGTGGCTTTTACCCGCCCGAATGTAACCGCCCGCCATTCAATCACGGCCGAGGTAAAGCTGCCGAAAACCCCCTGATGGATGTTTTCCGGCCGTATCCCGCCCGAGGTCGAAATGTTCGTCCCCTCATTCGGGAAAAACGAACCACTCAGGCTGTTGTTCGTGGAGTAGGTATACTGGTCCTGCACAATCACCACCGGCAGCAGGTCCGTTTTACTGGCCTGCAACCGGCGCTGCGCGCTGCTGACCTCCGCCTGTTTGGCTTTCAGAAACGGATACTGCTGTGTGGCCTGATCCAGTACCTGCGGTAACGCAACGGACTGCCCCGCCACGGGGGTAAACGGTGCCATACAGAACGCCGCCAACCAGCCCACCCACAGTCTGGGCCGATGGTTAGCGGCATGTGTATTCATCAATAGTTTTTCAAAACAGAGCATAACAGGCAACAACTGCATTCAGGTTGTGCCTGCAAAAAAATGGGGCAATTCTGGAAACATTTGGGAATCCGGAGCCGGAATCTGTAAATCCAGATGTAATTTTCGCTTTTCCCCTATAAAGTTCCGGAAACTACGCCAATTTCATAATGCTGACAGAAGGCCCCTGAAAAGAAGGGCGGGTGCAGGGAATTTGGGGGATATTCCAGATTGTTTCCAGAATTGATGCCTACTTTCGTTACTCCGTAGAGACGCAAAATCTTGCGTCTCCTCCCAAATTCGCTGTTACACTGTTATGAAAATGCTGGTTGTTGAAGATGAACGGGGGCTGGCCGAAAGCGTGTCTGCTTATCTGACGAAGGAAGGGTTTATCTGCGAAATTGCGGGCACCTATGCCGAGGCCGAAGAGAAAATTTACCTCTACCGATACGACTGCGTGGTGGTGGATCTGACTCTGCCCGGCGGTGATGGCTTTTCGCTGATCAAAAGCCTGAAGGCACTGACAGCAACCACCGGCATCATCATTATTTCGGCCAGGAATGCCCTGGAAGATAAAATCAAGGGGCTCGAAATCGGCTCCGACGACTACCTGACCAAACCGTTTCACCTTTCCGAGCTGAATGCACGGGTAAAATCACTGATCCGCCGCCGCAATTTCGGAGGGCATAATGAAATCCGCTTTCAGGAAATACAGGTGCTGCCGAACGCCCGGAAAGTGTATATTCATGACCGCGAAACACCCCTGTCGCGCAAGGAATACGACCTGCTGCTGTATTTTCTGTCGAACATTGATGTGGCCCTGACCAAAGCCTCGATTGCCGAACACCTCTGGGGCGACGACATTGACTCGGCCGATTCGCTCGACATGGTGTATTCGCACATCAAAAACCTGCGCCGCAAACTCGTGGAAAAAGGAGCTGCCGATTACGTCAGGTCTATTTACGGGATCGGGTATAAATTCGGGCTTTCGTGAAACTACTGACCAAAACTAACCGCGTTTACCTTTCCTTTTCCGTCGGTATCTACCTGCTGACGGCGCTGGCGTTTTATGCCATTATCAAGCTGGTTATCTACGACGAAGTAGAAAGCCGGCTCCTGGTCGAAAAACGGGATTTTGAGGCCTACATTCAGGCCCACAACAGCTGGCAGGGCGGTTATTTTGTGGAGAATAAAATTTCGGTGATACCGGTTACAAACGCCTTACCCACCGAAGACTTCAAGGACACTTTAATCCTCAACCGCTACGACCATGAACTGGTCCCCTTCCGCGAACTGACCTATTACACCCGCATCAACGGACAGGCGCATCGGGTGTCGATCCGCAAGTCGCTCATTCAGTCGTACCGGCTCATCGAAGTCATTACGGTCTCGATGGTGGCATTCCTGAGCCTGTTGTTCCTCTGCTCGTTCTGGTTTCAGAGCCGCCTTTCGGGTCAGCTGTGGCAGCCGTTTTACAATACACTGGCCAAAGTCCGGAAATTTGATCTGAGCAGCAGCACGCCTCTGCTCCTGCCGGCCGAAGAAATTACGGAGTTCAACGAGCTGAACGACGTATTGCAGAAAATGTCGGAAAAACTCCATCAGGATTACCAGAGCCTGAAAGAGTTTACCGAAAATGCCTCCCACGAAATTCAGACTCCCCTGGCGCTGATCAACGCCAGGGTTGAACAACTGATCCAGTCGGAGACGCTGACCGAATCCCAGTCCTACTGGCTGGATGAGATTTACCGTGCCTCACGCCGGATGTCGAAACTTAATCAGGGGTTGTTACTGCTTGCCAAAATCGAAAACCGCCAGTTTGCCGATGTCGATCTGGTTGACCTTTACGTACTGATCACTGAAAAGCTGTACGACATGGAGGAGATTCTCCAGCATAAGCAACTGCGGGTCTTCACCAAAGGTACGGCCACCTTTCCCCGCATGCTGCCGGTCACACTGGCCGACGTATTGCTGAGTAATCTGGTCTCCAACGCCATCAAACACAACGTCACCGGCGGTCTCATCCGCATCGAATCCACCACTGATCAGCTGTGTATCAGCAACACCGGCCCTGCCCCCACCATTACTCCCGACCGCCTGTTCGAGCGTTTCAAAAAAGGTAGAGACGCAACAGCCTCCATATCCGCTGCCATGAATGATACTGAAGAAGGTACCGCCCGACATTATGCCCCGACGAACTCAATCGGGCTGGGGCTGGCCATCGTCAAACAAATCGGCGACAGTTATGGGCTGACCATCTCCTATACGTACGCTGAGGGCGAACACCGCATTTGTCTGCGGTAACCCTACTCGGTAATAACCTTGATTTTGTCGCTCTTGGTGCGCATTTTCAGCCAGGCTGCAATCCGGTTCTTTTCAGAGGCGGTATGCCTGCGGCTGAATTTTGCATACACCAGCAAAACCGTATCCGGCTGAGTACGGTTTGCATTCATAATCAATGACCGTGCGGCAGTAAATGTCTGCACATCAGGCATCAGCACTTTCAATTCATCCCGTAAATCTGCTACCGGCAAGCGCGACGTCTGCGTCAGTTCAATGTATTGCCGGAGCGAATCAATGGTCCTGTCCTTACGGGCAACGGAAGCCTGACTAAACTGGATAACCTCTTCGGTGATTGTAGAGGTCAGCGTATTTACGTCAACATCCGCGTCTTTGAAACTTCCCTGCCGGACAATCAATGTTGCATTCGGCATTGTATATGCCGGTAGCTTAGCCTTCAGCAGGTTAACCGAATCAGCCGGTAAGGGTTCACCAACCAGCATCAATTCGAGGATGCCTTGCCCATGCTCATATTTTGCCGTATAACTCACGACCTGCCGGTATTTGTAATTACATTCCTTAGCCACAAAACGCCGGGCGGCCTGCTCGAACAACGTCCGCTTTACGATTACATACCCGAGGTAGGTACTGGGTAACAACGCAATCAGTACCGCAATTAAAATGGTGTTTTTAACCCTCCGCTCCGTCGCCAGACTGGGGTATTCTTTCTGATGATATCCCAGGTAACGCACAATAACTACCGTCGATAAACTGATACACACACTGTTTATCAGAAACAGGTAGAAGGCGCCGGCAAAATAGTACCAGTTACCGTTGGCTAAGCCGAAGCCTGCCGTACATAAAGGCGGCATCAGGGCGGTTGCGATCGCAACCCCCGGTATAATGTTACTGACCTTTTCTTTCCGTGACCCGGCCACAATTCCCGCCAGTCCGCCAAACACAGCAATCAGTGTATCCCAGATCGTCGGAAACGTCCGGGCGACCAACTCCGACTGCGCCAGATCAAGCGGTGAAATAATGAAATAAACCGTTGACGTCAGCAGGCTGATAAACACAGCAATTGACAGGTTTTTCAGCGCCCTCAGGATCAGGTTAAGGTCATTAATACCGATGCCGAGGCCAATACCCATGATCGGCCCCATCAGCGGAGAAATTAACATGGCCCCGATAATTACCGCCGTTGAATTAACATTCAGCCCGATTGATGCAATAAATATGGCAAAGATCAACACCCATAAATTAGTACCTCTGAACTCAATATTACGGGTGATACTCTGAATCGTTTCGGCTTCGTCGGCTTTATCCTCGTCCAGACTAAACCGTTCTCTGATAATTTTTAAAAACCGGACAGGTAACGCTTCAGGATGGGTTTTCGGTACTTGGTTTAGCATGGTTTCTTTACTGACAGGACATCCGTTTTTTTTCTGGTAATCAGTCCGGATACCTTTTGTTTTACTATAAACGCGGTCACTCACTCGTTTCTACCGCCAACCTTAAAAAAAACAAGTTATAAAAGAAAACCATTTTTTGACGTTATGAAGACCCTGAATTTCAAAACCAATATAACGACCGACGATGCCATTGAGGCGGTAACGCTCCCGCTGAATGCCATCGAACCACTCGACGGCTGGAATATAGATCTGCAGCATCAGGATCATCTGTTAACCGTACAAACCATTGATAACCGCGTGTCGGAGCAGGTAATTGCTGCCGTTGAAAAAGCCGGTTTTGAGGCGACTCCGCTTCCCGAGTAGAGACGCAATATCTTGCGTCTCGTTTTAACGGTCGCCAACCAGCCTGCCGCTGAGGAGACGCAATATCTTGCGTCTCTACTGTTATCTTTGTGGCTATGTGGAAAAAAATCTGGATTGGGTTAGGTCTTCTGCTGGTGATTGCCGGCATCTGGCAACGGGAACTGATTAGTTACGGCTGGATGCAGGGGCTGTCTCTTATACACATCTG
>NZ_CAMFHL010000260.1 GCF_945952095.1 uncultured Arsenicibacter sp.
CCGGTGGTCGGTAAGCAAAACTGCATCGCCTTCATTACCAGCTTATTTAACAAGTTCGGACATGATTTTCAGTATGAACTGCATGCAATGAACAACACATACGGGCTGGTGCTGAAGCAAAAAACAGACCTGACAATTAATACGATAGTCGTGTTCGATTACGATGAGAATTTTCGGGTCAGGGGAATGTACTATGTGCGGAATCCGGATAAACTAGCCTGTTATCAGGGGCTTGTCTGATCGGACGTTTCGTGGTTTTCATATACCACATAGTCACAGCAGAAAGCATAGGTTTATAAACAATATGCATGCCGGTTGACTATGTGGTACATGACCCGAACGGGTACGGGTTACTCGTTTTCTTTGATTACTTCCGAAATCGGGCGCAGGTTCGGGCCGCTTTTATCTTCTTCCGTATATGGGA
Organism: uncultured Arsenicibacter sp.; assembly: GCF_945952095.1. Lineage (GTDB taxonomy): Bacteria > Bacteroidota > Bacteroidia > Cytophagales > Spirosomataceae > Arsenicibacter. Next base: position 425 of record NZ_CAMFHL010000260.1, read on the forward strand.
AAATATCCAGAATAGCCGTGCGGTTGATGTCGGTGATTTCGTAAGGCATCAGAATGGTTTTCAGGCTGGTTTCAAGCCGGTCATAGGCCTGCTTCACCGATTCGGCGTTGATCAGCATCATATTCACCAGCTTTTTCTCACGCCCCTTATCGTCTTCGGTCGTGAAAACAACCTTGCATTTATACCAGGTTTCGCCGCCTTCGTCGATGAAAAAAACGTCGGCAAGTTTCATCTTGCTGATGTTGGCAACCGTAAATTCGGGTGTGTTGGCGGCTACCTCCTGATACAGACGGGCTTCGGCGTCGGTAAATGAAACGGCATCCAGCAGATACGCTTCGCTGATGGTTTTCATCTTCACCTGATCGCCCTGCCGGTCGGTGACAATCTCTTCTTTTTGGTACTTAATCTTACCTTGAAACCAGGTTGGCATTGTCTGTTCTGTGCTAAGTGAATCGCAGACCACGGTTGTACGGCGCGGGCTGCCAAAGCACAAAAGTACGAATAAAGCCCTACGGATTTCCGGCAAAACGCCGAACTTTGTTCAATGGAATCACCTGCCGAACGCCCCGACATCAACAGCCGCGCCGACATTGAGCGGCTCGTTACTACCTTCTACGAATACGTCCACAAGGATGCCTTACTGGCGCCCGTTTTCAATCTGCCGCCCGACCGCTGGGAGTATCACCTGAACCGGACCTATAACTTCTGGGAAAACTGGTTATTTCAGACGGGGAATTATGGGGGAGGGCTGATGTGGGCGCATCTGGAAAAAAACCAGACGCACCCGTTTCAGAAAGAACATTTTGAGCATTGGCTCAGTATCTGGTTCGGTACCGTCGATGCCTTGTTTGCCGGTCCGCGTGCCGATTTTATCAAGGCTAAAGCGCTGGAAATCGGGGGCTGGATGTTCGGAAACATCGACCGGCTGAACCAGGAAAGAAGCACTAAAACTCAACAATAAAGCCAATCGTCGGCACCACGCTCGGGTCGTTGTTCTGCAGGATCAGCGGGATGGCGTTACTGCCGTCAGGCCGGAGCGCCTGGCCATCGGTGGTGGCAAAGCCTGTATTATCCGCATTGCGGGTAAACGTATATTGCGGGTAGGCCGGACTTTTCTGCACAAACGCATTGCTGACATCAAAGAACAGGTCCAGCGTGGCGCGGCGATAATTCCATTTCTTGTCAATCCGGAAGTCGAACTGGCTGAAGTTGCCTAACCGCAGGGTGTTCAGCTGCGAATAATCGAGCAGCCCGCGCCCGACCGACTGAAAGTTCTGCTGCGAGGCAACCAGATCAAACGGGGTATACGGCGCACCGCCGGCAAAGCGGTAGCGCAGCCCCATTTCCCAGCCTTTGCCGAACTTGCGGCCCAGTAACCCTGACACCAGATGGCGGTTGTCCCAGGCCGACGGCACCAGTTTGCCCGATCTGCCGGAGAATTCGCTGCGCACATAGGTGTAGGAGAGAACCGCAAACAGGTTTTTCGTCAGTTTTTGCTGGAACAGAAACTCCATGCCGAACGCCTGCCCCTTGCCGTTGCTGTTAACGGCTTCGTTGCCGATAGAGCCGAAATCACCACCCTGGTTGGCGAGCGAAATGCCGTCGCGGACCGATACCGGGTAGTTGCTGTAGCGTTTGTAGAAGCCTTCCAGGGTAAAGCGGCGGCTTGGCTGCGGTAAATACTCAACCCCCGCCACATAATGATTCGAACTGATGTATTTGTTGTTACGGTTCACAAACTGACCGGATTGTGCGTCTTTATACCCTAATACGGTGTAAACCGGCAGCTTAAAGTAACGGCCAACCGAGGCATTCAGGGTCCATTTGCTGGTCAGGGCATACGACAGGGCAGCCCTCGGTGAAAGGGTTTGCAGCGGATTCAGACCGGTATCGGTGAAAGAGTTCGTATCCGACGGGGTGCCGGCCGACAGGCTCAGCCGGTCATTGACGAAGCTTTTCGCTACCTGTCCGAACGCGCCGAGTCGCCAGAAATTCAGATTGCTGGCAAAGTTCAGGATCACTGCCGGCTGGACAACGGTTCCGTTGGCGGCCGTAATCTGGTTACGGATTTTGTTGAATACCTTATTGTCGAACTGCACATATTGCGCAACGGCTCCGTATGAAAATTTCCAGCCATCGACAAAGCGGTTAACATCCAGCCGGAGTTTATTCTCAATCTCGTTTGAGCTGATACCCAATGCCCGCCGTGATTCGTCACCTTCCTGCCGGTCTTCGAAGCGGTCGAGGCGGTTGTTGAAGTGATTGCGGCTGATGGCAAGGTTGAAATAGCCTTTATTAATCAGGCGCTTAATGGCAAAGCCTACGGTATAGTTCCATTGGTTAATCGTCGGGTTTGAGCGAAGGATGTAATCGTTTTCGGGCGTCGATTCTTTGGGAACCGCAAAACTGAATTCATCAATGGCCCCCACGCCGAGGGCCGTAATGGTCGTTTTGGCGTTCAGCTTGTGGGTAACTTTATACTGGAAATCCCAGTAGTTCGGGCGGATCGGTAAATCCAGCGCTGAAAAGAGCAGTTGCAGGTACGACCGGCGGGCCGAAGCAATAAAGTTTGTTTTCGATGACAGCGGGCCTTCGAGCGTGCCGGCGAGTTCGGTACCGCTCAGCCGCACGTTACCCGAAAGCCGTTCCTGATTACCCTGCCGCTGCTTAAACTGAAATACGGAGGCCAGTGCATTGTCGTAACGGGCATCAAAGCTGGATGACGACAAGGTCACGTCTTCAATGAACGATACGTTGAGAATACCGGTTGGACCGCCCGAAGCGCCCTGCGTTGAGAAGTGGTTGATCACCGGAATTTCGATGCCGTCGAGGTAAAAGACGTTTTCGTTCGGCGCCCCGCCCCGGATAATAATGTCGTTGCGGAAACCACCGACCGATCCCGACGTACCACCGACACCCGGCAGTGACTGAATCACCCGCGAAATATCAAAGTTGCCCCCCGGATTCGAACGAATCTCCTCCGTTGACAGGCGCTGAATGGAATTCGGCGTTTCAAGCGTGGTGACCGCTGCCGTATTGCGGGTCGATTTAACCGTTACCTCCGAGAGCTGAGCCTGTTCTTCGACCAGTTCAAAGTTAATCTGACTGGTGTTACCGGATGTCAGGTTAATGTTAAACTTAACCTGTGGCTGGAAGCCGACAAACGATGCTTTAAGGTTATAACTGCCGACCGGCGCAACAAGCCGGTAACTGCCATCAGTGCCGGTTGTCGTGCCAATCGGCTTGCCGTCAATCTGTATGGCAACCCCGATCAACGGTTCCTGCGTATTTTTATCCCGTACCGTTCCGGTAATGATACCGGTAGGTGCCTGTTGCGCGAAGCCATATATCAGAAAAGAAAAGTATACTATCAGAGTAATTGAGTACTTCATGACGTTATTTAGTAGTGAATAGATTTCATTTAACTATGCAAACATAGTTGTTTAATGTTTGTTTATGAAATCTTAAACAAAAAATAATCGTCAGGCTGACAGAGCGCGTTTCTGCATTAACCGAATTTGCTGACCGCTATTCTGAACGTATTACAGTGAGCGTCCACAATGTCAGCGATTCGGGGCGAGTACCCGCCGCCCATGGATACCACAATGGGTAAACCGTACCGGATGGCCTGATCAAACACAAAGGCATCGCGCTGGCGGCATCCTTCGCGGCTGACGCTGAGTTTGCCGAGCCGGTCGGTTGACAGGATATCAACGCCGGAAATAAAAAACAGGAAATCAGGCTTTTGGGCCTCAATCAGGCGGGGGAGTGTTTGGGTGAGTGTGGTCAGGTACGCATCATCGCTGGTGCCGGTAGCGAGTTCAATGTCGAGGTCGGAGTGTTCTTTCCGGAGCGGGTAATTGTCTTTGCCGTGCATGCTGAAAGTAAAGACCCGTTCATCGCCGGCAAACATCACAGCCGTACCGTTGCCCTGGTGCACATCCAGATCGATAACCAGTATTTTTCTGGCTTTCCGGTTGGTCAGCAGGTAATAGGAAGCCACACCAACATCATTAAGCAAACAAAAGCCCTCACCGCGGTCAGGGTAGGCGTGGTGTGTGCCGCCGGCAATATTCATCCCGACGCCATGAGCAAGAGCATGCAGTGCACAGTCGATCGTCCCCTGCGTGATGATCCATTCCCGCTGAATCAGCTCACTTGTCAGCGGAAATCCGATACGGCGCACCATGGCCGCCGGCGCACTGAGCGTCTTCAGCTGGTCCACATACGTGGATGTATGAACACCAAGTACCCAATCATCGTTAACGGGAGCAGGCTCATGAAAATCCGCCGGCGTGCAGGTGCCTTCGTAAAGCAATTGTTCCGGAATCAGTTCATACTTAAGCATCGGGAAACGGTGTCCTTCCGGTAGTGAAAGGGCATAGACGGGACTAAACGCGATATAAAACATGAATGGAGAGCCGTTCGATAAATGCAAAAAATAAATAATTAGCGAATGTTCACTGATTTTTAAACATTCGTTAGATTTGTAAGGTCATTAACGCACACAATACATAAACACATACAACCTCTAATTAACTTAAAACATACGGCATCAGTTATGAATATTGAACTGAATACAATCGGAACGGCATCGCACGATTTACTTGACACCCAGGTAATCCTGAACCGAAACCGGGGAAACTCTCCGTTGTCCGTTGAATTCTTATATCGCAGTGATATTCAGGATGATTGTCTCCAGTTGCCGCCATTGTCATGGTATGACGCGCAGCAATTGCAGCAGTTTACGACCGAACTAGCCTCTGTAAAGGGAGTAGATACATGCCAGAAAGATTTACCGGATGCCGGTATCCGGCTAACGGGGTGTGTTAAAAAAGGTATTTTATCGGGTACATCCGGCCGTACAATCCGGGTTGAAGCACTGCCGGAAGCTGACCGGAATTTTGTACCGTTTTCGATCAACGGGTCGCAGCACGAGATTCAGACCTATGCACGGAAACTGTATAACCGGTTGTGGGAAGCTTTCTGCCGGGGGTAAAACAGTACGTTACGTTTTCGGGTTTGTTGACATAACCGGCAGCAGGTGTTTCCGGTAAAACACTCAACGAACATGGAAAATGTCAATCAGGATGCGATGATGCATCAACCCCGAACGTATCAGTCAGACACCGGCGGCCCAATGCAGATTCCTGATCAGCAGGATATGCTGTCGGAGCAGGTCAGTGATTCAGAAAATATGGTTCCCGATGACGGGGCACACGGATCGGCCGAAAGTGTAGGAAACAACGACGGCAATCTGCCCGATCCGGAACGTATTGAGCTGGCGGAAGCCACGCTCATCAAAGAAAACGATGCCATGGGCGATGACGGTGACCTGGCTATGCCGGAAGCTGATGATTCGCTGCTGGCCGAAGAAGATGCAGGTGTATAAGAACAGAATAGAAGGGAAAGGTAATATTGTTAAGCAGGAGAGAAGCTGGTTCTTTACTGATCTGGTTTTCTGTAAAGGAAAAATTTGGTGAAATAGTGAGTTCCGGTATGTAAAAAGGCGGCTTCAGATCGAAAGCCGCCTTTTTTGATGTGGATATCTAAACGTACTCTGTTAAATACCGGACATACCACCCAATGTGGCATCCTGACTGCGACGATACGTCGGGTCGAACATGCCACCATCGGTTGTCAGGTCATCGTCATTATCGTTTTTGTATGGTGTGGTTTGATCGTTTTCGCCGGCTGCCCGCTGATTAATAAATGATTCAGCCAGCTGAGTCAGTTTTTTATCGGTGTTTTTCTCTTCCTGTAATGTCTGGTCGAGCCATTGAGCGGCTTCTGCATACCCGAGCACATTGGCAAGGGTTACCAGCGAACCGTAAGCGGCAATTTCGTGATGCTCGGCTTTCTGGCCGCAGATAATCAGTGCAGCGTCGCGGGTGAGCGAACCTGATTCCGTATTGGAAATAACGGTGCGGGTATCGGAAATCATACCGTCTACCGCTTCGCAGGTCATATCATCAACATCGAGGTTCAGACTACGGAACACACGCTCAAGCCGCTCTACGTGGCCACGCGTTTCCTGCTGGTGTTGCAGAAACCCGTTTCTGACTTCATCAGTGGTCGACGCATCGGCCAGTTCAGCCAGTGCATCGACTAATTGTGTTTCCGTATAATAAATTCCGCGCAGTTCATGAATAAATAAACCGCGCAAGCCTTCGGTATCCGTATCATTACCACCAAAGAAGTTCGAAATTTTGTCCATTAACGAAGCCATAACATTGAGCGTTTTTAAAGTGTAACATGCTCATTTACAGTCAATAACTGTGCCATGCGCTGATAGTCAGGATGCTAACGTCACAGTGAGCGGCAGGGGTGAGGTAATATATCTACATAAATTGTAGAGTAAAGTTCCGGCTTTGTAACCGGTTCTCTGTATCCGGTTGCGGCTGAAACGCTTTTGCTGTTTCGGCCGTATCAGGTCAAAAAGCCACGGGCGCGTGTAAAATCCGTTTTAAAACAACACCAGAGGGGCTTTCTGCCCGGGAAAACCGAACGAAAATGCAGGAAAAGATGTTTAAAAAGTATAGCCAATGCCTAAACAATCGCACCGAAAAACGATTATTTGAAGACCCCATCTTCCCGCTGTCCGGCTGGCAACTTCGTTCATATTTTGTTTGCAATACTAATTTTGATCCTATCTTTGGCGCAAAAGATGGGTTTTGGGGCCGCATACAGCCCAAACTATGCGTACGTAAAAGGTAGATTGGTCGTGGTGAAAACAACCTGCAACCTGTATTATGACAAAAAACTTAGTCATTGTTGAATCGCCGGCGAAGGCGAAGACGATTGAAGGATATTTAGGAAAAGACTTTACGGTTAAATCGAGCTTCGGGCACGTCCGTGACCTGCCGAAAGACGGTATGGCTGTAGATGTACAGAACGGCTTCCGGCCTTCCTATGAAGTTTCACCCGATAAGCGGCAGTTGGTAAGTGAGCTGAAAAAACTGGCTAAGGATGCCGAGGAGGTCTGGCTCGCAACGGATGATGACCGCGAAGGAGAGGCCATTTCCTGGCACCTGAAGGAGGCCCTGGGGCTGCGCGAAAATACCAAACGGATTGTTTTTCGCGAGATTACCAAAAATGCCATTCTGAACTCGATTCAGGCACCCCGTACCATTGATCTGGATCTGGTAAATGCCCAGCAGGCCCGCCGCGTACTGGACCGGCTGGTTGGTTATGAGTTGTCTCCGGTATTGTGGCGTAAAATCAAGGGCGGCAGCACCGGTCTGTCGGCAGGGCGTGTACAATCGGTAGCCCTGCGGCTGGTGGTTGAGCGCGAGCGCGAAATCGAAAAACACCAGTCGAAATCAAGCTTCAAGGTTACGGCTCAGTTTATTGTTGACGGTAACAAGGTCCTGAATGCCGAGTTGCCGAAAAACTTTGCGACGCAGGCCGAGGCCCGAACGTTTCTGGAGCGTTGTGTGGCGGCCGTTTTCAGCATTAAGAACCTGGAGACAAAACCGGCAAAGAAATCACCGGCGCCTCCGTTTACCACATCGACCCTTCAGCAGGAAGCATCACGGAAACTGAGCTTCTCGGTGGACCGTACCATGCGTCTGGCGCAGGCACTTTACGAAGCCGGTAAGATTTCCTACATGCGTACTGACTCGACCAGCCTGTCGCAGGAGGCCATTGATAAGGCTAAGGCCGAAATTGAAACCGAGTTCGGGAGCCGGTATGTCTTTACCCGTCAGTACCGCACCAAAAATGAGTCGGCGCAGGAAGCGCACGAAGCCATCCGGCCAACTAACTTCAGTGACCGGTCGGCCGGTGCCAATAAAGACGAAAAACGGTTGTATGAACTGATCTGGAAACGGTCGATTGCCTCGCAGATGGCCGACGCCCAGCTGGAACGTACAACAGCAACTATAGCTATTTCTACCACGCCGGAAGAACTGGTCGCACAGGGAGAGGTGATTAAATTCGATGGTTTCCTGAAAGTCTATCTGGAGTCGAAGGACGACGAAGACGAGGAGGCTAAAGGCATGCTGCCGCCGTTGCTGATCGGCCAGAACCTGAATCTGGGTCAGATGAAGGCAACCGAGAAATTTACCCGCCCTCAGCCACGCTATGCGGAAGCCAGTCTGGTGAAGAAGCTGGAAGAAATGGGCATCGGCCGGCCATCGACCTATGCACCAACCATTTCGACCATTATCAACCGGGGGTATGTCATTAAGGAAGACCGGCCCGGCCAGCAGCGCGAGTTTCAGGAAATGACCTTGCAGCGCGGGCAAATTGACGAAACGGTAGGTAAGGAAACGTTTGGGTCTGAAAAGTCAAAGCTGTTCCCGACCAATACGGGGGTTGTGGTGAACGACTTCCTCGTTGAATACTTCCCGGACATCGTTGACTTTAAATTTACGGCTTCGGTCGAAAAGGAGTTTGACGAAATCGCGGAAGGCAAGCTCGACTGGCAGAAAATGCTTGAATCGTTCTACGGTGATTTCCACCAGAACGTCGAAACTATTCAGGGCACTTCGGTCGCGTCGTTTAAAACCGGCGCCCGTGAACTGGGCCTCGACCCGCGGACCGGTAAGAAGGTATCCGCCCGTCTGGGCCGGTATGGCGCGTATGTGCAGATCGGAGAAGCCACAGACGAAGAGAAACCACAATTTGCGAACCTGCGCAAGGATCAGCTGATCGAAACGATTTCGTTGCAGGAAGCGCTTGATCTGTTTGCCCTGCCCCGCGAAGCCGGGTTCTTTGAGGACAAGCCGATGATTATCGGGGTGGGTAAATTCGGCCCGTATGTCAAGCACGACGATAAATATGTTTCCCTGGCGAAAGACGACGATCCGTATACGGTGTCGGCGGAGCGGGCTATCGAACTGATTCAGCAGAAGCGGGTAGAATCGGCAAGCGATACATTGGGCGAATTTGAAGGCAAGCCGGTTTCGACGGGAAAAGGACGGTTTGGCCCGTATGTTAAGTTTGAAGACAAATACATTTCGCTGCCGAAAGGAGACACCTTGGCGGGTATCACGCTGGACCGTGCGATTGAATTGATTCAACAGAAGCGGCAGGCCGAAAGTAACAAATACATTAAGGAGTTTGCCGAAAATCCGTCGGTGAAGGTGGTAAACGGCATTTATGGGCCCTATATCGCGGTTGGTAAGCGGAATATTAAAATCCCGAAAGATACCGATCCGGCCACACTGACGCTGGAAGACTGTCTTGCTCTGGCCGGTGAACCGGCGGCTGAAAAAGGAAAAGGTAAAGCGGAAAAATCAGCGGATGCGCCGAAAAAAGCCACGGCAAAAACGGCGGCTAAACCAGCTGCAAAGACCGCAACCGCCACGAAGAAGGCAAAAAAATAACTGTAAGCAGCTGCTTACAAATCTATTAGTATAAAAAATACGTTATTACTCTTACTGTGGCCTTGCCATAGTGTGGATTAGGGATACATCCCGGCTGGCGTTTGCCGGCCGGGATTTTCAGTTTATATAAGGATGGTTTTACGGTTTGCGGCGTCAACGCTTTTGGCCTAATTGCAGAATCCGTCGTACTTTCGTGCTTATTTTGATACGTAACGGTTCCGATCGGTTATTCAGAGATAGTATGCAGTTATTAGACGGAAAGTTTCTTTCAGCACAGATCAAGCAGGAAATTGCGGCAGAGGTCGCAGAAATCCGGGAAGCCGGCGGGAAAATCCCGCATTTAGTGGCGATTCTGGTCGGTACACTGGGTCGGAGCGAGACCTATGTGGCCAGCAAAATGAAGAGTTGCGAAGAGGTTGGCATGACGTCAACCCTGATTCGTTTTGATGATTCCGTAACGGAAGACGAGCTTCTGGATGCCGTGCGCAAAGTAAACGACGATCCGGATATGGACGGC
>NZ_CAMFHL010000261.1 GCF_945952095.1 uncultured Arsenicibacter sp.
CAGTTCACGTGCCCGCTCATCGAGAATCATATCGACACTGATGTTTGCCGCAGTAGCCCGGTACGAGACGGTTTCCAGCGATTTGAGGTTCTCAGGCGCTTTGGCGCACAGCGGATCAACACCTTTTTTGGTCAGTGCACGGTCCAGCACTTTGTTGTAGTACACCTCTGCACCACCAAGTTTACCGTTCTTAGCCCCTTTGACAATAGCTTCTGCTGCAATCAGATAGGCTTCTGCCGACCGGAAGACGGCTTCGTTAAAGGTACCGAACGCATCACCGTAGGCAATGCCCGGCTGCCAGAATTTCCACATCATCGGGTAGTCTCCCGGAAAGCCGCTGACGTTCACGGTACTGCCGTTAATGAACCCGTAACCGCCGCCGTATTCTTCCAGGTTAACGACCGAGTAGTTTTTCTTGCCGCCATAATCAACACCACGCTCAGCAAGAGTCAGGGCAGGTTTATTCCACGGACGGAAGTAAACGACCGTATCGCCGGCCTTGATATCAATTTTCAGGTTGGCGTTCACCGTTGGCAGGGGTTTGAAGCCCGAAACTGCCTGCAATGCATAGCCTACTTCCACAAAGTTCCAGTCGTAGCGTGAATCGATGTCCGGATCAAACATCCGGTAGGCCGCGGGATTGGTAACGTGGAACGGCTGGTGGCGGTTGTAGTCGCTGGTACGTCCCTTCGTGCCCGGATAACCTTCGCCGCTACCGCCGAATACGGAGTGCTGGTTATTGCCACCCGCCGCGTCCTGCGTAAAGGCCGGATCGGTTTTGTTGGTCAGCACGTCGGAGTTATACTGAACCGCAAACACGATTTCGGCATTCTTGTCATTCTGGGCACCGGTGTACTGTTTCAACGGATTTTCCGAATGGGTCGGGAACAGGGCACTGTAGGTTGCCGCCAGCGGGTAGGCATCAATAATTTTGTCGGCATACTGGAGCGCCTGGTCAAAATCGGCCTGTGAGCCACCCAGCGAGTTCTGGAAGTTCCAGCCACGGGTCAGGTACACGCGGGCCAGCAGGAACTGGGCGGCGCCCTTTGTCACACGGCCGTAGTTGGTGGCCGTTACCGGTAACTTTGCTTCAGCATCCACCAGATCATTCAGGATCTGTTTGTAGATGTCGGCGGCGGCAACGCGATTGGCCTCCTTGCTGGCGGTGGTAGTTTCCACCAGCGGCATCGGTACATCGCCCCATTGCTGAACCAGGTAAAAATAACTCAGCGCCCGCAAAAATTTTGCCTCACCGATCCGTGCGTCTTTCGTAGCCTGAGCCATGGTGGTAATCCCATCAGCCCGTGTCAGCACGGTATTCGTCCGGGCGATTTCGGCGTACAGCAGCGTCCACAGACTTTGAATTTCAGTCAGTGTAGCGTTCAGCCGGACGTCGTAATGCTCCAGCGGGCTAACGTTCAGCGTGGCAAATTTAGGGTCGCTGAAACCGGCCTGCGAGAAAAGGTCAGTACCGTTCAGTACCAGCGAGCGGTTCTGGTGAATATTCCGCAGTAACGGGTAGCAAGCCCGGACAAGATCCTCAAAACCAGCCTCGGTTTTGTAATAGACATCGGTGGTGAGGGTAGAAACCGGTGTTTCTGTCAGAAAATCGTCTTTGCAGCCAGCCGCAATCAGCCCTGAAAAGGCAATGGCGAGGGCAGAAGTCCGGATCGAAAATATAGATTTCATGGGAGTGTCTGAGTTGGGTTAGAAGCTGACGTTAACACCAAGCGTAAACGTCATCGACGGAACGTCATCCTGGTAAATGGCCGAGTTGAATTCAGGATCGAAGCCAATGTACTTCGTAAAGACAAACGGGTTATTCACCTGTCCGTAAATCCGCGCATTCGCCAGTTTCCAGCTGTTCATCAGCCCTTTCGGCACCGTATAGCCTACTGTAATATCGGATACCCGCAGGAAGCTGGCGTCCTGATAGTTAATGGCGTTCCGGTACGGGTTGGCCGCTACGACACCAAAATATGTGTTCGAAGGGTTATCGCTCCGCCAGTAATCGAGGCTCGCCAGGCGGTTATACCGTGTACCGCTTACCTCTCCCATCGTTCCCGACAGGGTGCTGTTATAATATTGGGTTCCGTTCCGGTAGTAAATGAAAAACGACAGGTCAACGTTTTTGTACTTGAACCGGTTAGTGAGGCCCGTCAGGAAGTTCGGCAACTGCGTACCTAACACCACGCGGTCATCGATGCCTTCCGTTGACGAGATTTGTCCGTCGTTGTTCTGGTCAACAACCCGGACCGAACCCGGAACCTGCTTGTATTTTGTAGCCAGATCTTTATCGGCTGTCTGCCAGATACCGTCGAATTTATAGTCGAAGTTCGCACGGATCGGCTGGCCCACAAAAAGTTTGTTGCCTTTATCAACCTGCTGACCATCTCCATACAGCTGAAGCAGTTTGTTGCGGTTGCGGGTAAAGGTGATTGTCGAATTCCAGCTGAAATCATTTCTGGCAATGTTAACCGTATTCAGCGTCAGCTCAACACCACGGTTCTGAATCTGCCCGACGTTGGCAACCACCTGCGAATAACCCGTAACGGTCGGGATTTTCTGGTTCAGGATCAGGTCAACGGTTTTCCGGTCATACAGTTCCAGCGAGGCGGCAATCCGGTTTTTGAAGAAACCAAAATCTACCCCGAGGTTATATTCCTTACTCCGTTCCCAGCGCAGGTTTTTGTTGGCGAGGTTGGCCGGTGCAAAGCCATAAGCCGCTGTTCCATCGAAGTCATAACCGGTATTCAGCAGGGTTGCCTGAGTGCTGTAGGGGTTGATGGTTGCGTTCCCGACCTGACCATAGCTCAAGCGTAGTTTCAGGTTCGAAAAAACATTCAGGTTCTGGATAAAGGCCTCATCGCCAATACGCCAGCCTAATGCTACCGACGGGAAAAATGCCCATTTGTTGCCGTCCGACAGCTGCGATGCGCCGTCTGAGCGGCCCGTAACGGTTAACAGGTATTTATCGGCAAAGGAGTAATTCACCCGACCCATAAACGACAGCAGGGAGCGCTCTACCAGTGAACTGTTGATGGCTGTTACGGTACCGGTGTTGAGGGCGTACCAGTCTGAGTTAAACGGCAGGTCCTTCACGGCAATCTGGTAGGCTTCATTTCGCTGGTAGAAGGCACTTTGCAGACCCGTTACCGTTACCTTATGCCGGCCGAGATCCAGGTTATACGTCAGGATGTTATCCAGCGTGTAGCTGCCCATCAGGCGGCTGTCATATTGAGCCCGTGGTTTGCTACCGATCTGTGATTTTGACCACTGTCCCCGAAAATCACCGATGCGGTCGGTGGTATATGCCGCCGAGATCGATGTTCTGAAGCTCAGTCCCTTAACCGGTGCAAACTCCACATAGGCATTTCCCAGAACAGAAAGGTTGGTTGTCTGTAATTTAGAGGTCTGCGGCTGAATATCGACCAGCGGGTTCGGAACCTGCTTATCGTTGATACCCATCCAGTAGGCATAGCCGTCGATGCTGAAATCGCTGTTTTCCGACGGGTTGGCCAGATCGCTGAAATAAACCGTGCCGGTAGGGCGGGCGCGGTAGGCGTTCCGCAGTGATTCCTGCGAACCGACATTCTGGTCGCTGTAGGAAACGTAAGAGGTGAATCCTGCTTTAAACAGCTTTCCCAATTTACTGTCCAGACCGGCATTCATGTTGTAGCGTTTGTAGCCTGTGTACAGAACGTTACCCTGTTCGCTCAGGTAACCGCCGGACACCCGGTAGGTTGTTTTTTCGCTGCCACCGGCCACGCTGATATTCTGGCTCGTCTGCACACCCGGACCCGTAATCAGGTCAACCCAGTCGGTCGTGTTACCGGCTTTGATATTGGCCATCTCGGCCGCACTGAACGTAGCGCCTGTTGAGCCTTCCAGTACACGGTCGGTATATGTCGACTTGTAAAACTCTTCGCTGGTCTGCAGTTTCAGTTTGTGGGCAGGTACCTTCACGCCAACGTAGCTGTCGTAGCTGATCCGTGGTTTGCCGGAAAGACCTTTTTTAGTTGTAACGATGATCACGCCGTTTGCGCCGCGGGCACCATAAATCGCTGTCGATGAGGCATCTTTTAAAACATCCATCGACTGAATATCGTTTGGGTTCAGGGTATTCAGGTTACCGCCCATCAGCCCGTCGATGACCACAAGCGGCTCGGTAGAGTTATTGATGGTGTTCTCCCCGCGAATGGTGATATTATAGGGAGCACCTGGTTTGTTACTCGATTTAGTAACGGTGGCGCCGGCTACCTGCCCCTGAACGGCCTTCGACGCCATAACGGGGTTGGCTCTGACAATGTCTTTGGTCTGCACTGAGGCAACCGCACCGGTCAGGTCCGTTTTCTTGATTTCGCCATAGCCCACCACAACGACTTCTTCCAGCTGTTTAAGGTCGGTTTTCAGCTGAACATCAAAAACAGTCTGTTTGCCAACGGCCAGTTCCTGCGACTCATAGCCGATAAAACTGACAATCAGGACGGCACTTTCGTTTGGGACCGCGAGCGAGAACGCACCGTTAATATCGGTCGTTGTGCCTTTGCTGGCGCCTTTGATAATGATACTGGCACCGACAATGGCCTCTCCCTTATCGTCTTTAACGGCCCCCTTGACGGTAATGTCAAGCGGGGCCGTGGCTGCAACGATGGGTTCCTTTTGTTCTTCCGTAAGTTGCCCGACTTTGGGTTCGCTGCGGTTCAGCACAATCTGTTTGCCGAGCACGCGGTATCCGAGCTGAAGCGGGTTCAGGACGTTCCGCAGCACGTCGCCCAGCGACTGATTGTCGATGTTCAGGTTTAATTTCCGGTCCGAACGGATCAGCGTCGGGCTGTAGATAAACTTTACCTCAGCGTTCCGCTCAATTTCATTCAGTACACGCTTGATCGACTGGTTCTCCAGTTTTAAGGTAATCCGCTTATTCAATACTTCCTGAGAATAACCGTCATAAGCGAAGGATACCCCCACAAATACAAGCAGAAAGAGCAGGGGAAGTAGCGTAAGCCGCACCAGCGAACTGGTTGACCTACCGGATTGGAAAAGGTATTTCATAGGAAAAAGAATAGATTAGTGTACAATGTGTCAGGTGCAGGCTCGTGTATGGAAACAGAGCGTTATCCGTCTCGGCACCAGCATGCTTCGGGTTGGTTAACGGCATCCATTGGCAGTAATGATGATTTTATTGTTTTCTTCGCGGTAAGTGGCTTCAATGGCAATACAGATCAGTTCGATCTTTTCGAGCAACGGTTCATCGGTTAGATACGCCGTTAGTTTACAGTGCGACAACTTAACGGGATCATAGACAATATCGACATGATAAGCGGCTTTCAGGCGGTCAATGACTTCGTTGGCAGGCGCTTCATCAAATGAAAAACTGGTCTGGGTCAGTGTATTCGGTTTTACTGATTTTACCTCCCGGATGGTGAACTGATCCTGACCGACATTGACCCGCTCATTGGCCTGAATAACCAGTCCTTTCAGGGTAGTGCCGCTTAGCTTCTGTTCTTTTTCCGTATCCGATTGCAGGAAAACCGCCACCTTACCGGATTTGACCGCTACTTCTGACCGGCCACGTTTGGTACTGATCGTAAAACTGGTGCCCAATACTTTCGTAATCAGCTGGTTTGCATACACAATGAACGGCCGTTTCTGGTCTTTGGTAACCTCAAAAAAAGCTTCACCCAACAGGACGACCTCCCGTTTCGGCTGCCCGAACAGCTTAGGCGAAAAGCTGATTTTGCTGCCGGGTTCGAGGAGAATCGAACTCTTATCGGGTAAATTGACCAGAAGCGGCTTGTTGCTCAGGTTTTCCTTTTCAAATACCTCCCCGCTTTGCTGTTTAATGGTACGGGCAAGTCGTTCGTAAGTCGGCGCATTTGGTTTCGTGTATTCCTGCCAGCCCCAGAATAGTCCGATCAGCATAACCGAGGCCGCTGCCAGCCAGCTAAGAACCGGCCTGATCAGGCGAAACGTTGATCCTGTACCCGTTGTGTCTGTTTCAGTATCCTGTACCGGTTCCGCAATGTTCCGCTGTATGGTATTGAACCCATGCGTAGCATCAAAATGGTATTGTGGATGCAGCGCTTCCCATTCATCGAGCAACTGGTAGAACAGTTCTTTATTCTCTGGTTGATGCAGCCATTCCTCGATCATTTTCCGCTGAATCGAAGTATGTTTTCCATCAAAATAATCGAATATGATTTTCTGGCTTAATGGCTGATTCATATGTGGTTCAGGTGTATGGATTTAAAGAGACGAAATGATAAACAAATACAGACTGATCAGGTAGTCCTGCTTCAGTTCTTCCTTGATCCGGGCAAGGGCACGGCTGATCAGCCGCTCAACGGCACTCACTGTCAGCTGCATTTCACTGGCAACTTCCACGTATTTTTTTCCTTCGAGACGGTTCAGCTGAAACGCCTTCCGTGACTGCTTCGGCAGGTGCTGAATGGCGGTCTCCAGTTTGCGGCTCAGCTCGTGGTAATGCAGAATTTCATCCGGACGGAGCGCATTGAGCGATCCGGCAATCCCGTCGTCTTCCGTGGTGGTATCCAGCGGCTGGTTACGGTTCAGTTCGGCCTTAATGGTATTAAAGGCGCGGTTTTTGACCGCGGTATAGAGGTAAGCCCGGTAGGAAGACGTAATGGAGTCAAACACCTTATTGTTCCAGAAATTGGTAAACACTTCAGCAACAATATCTTCCGCCAGCTCTTTTGAATACACATACCGGATGGCGTGGTTGCAAAGGTTGGTGTAATACTTATGGAACAGCAGCTCGAATCCCTTTTTCGGCGAGGCTATAAATGCCCGCTGAATGAGGTATTCATCACTGATAACCTTTGTTTCCTGCCCGATGTCGGATACCTGAAATCTGCCGTTTGACTGGTCTGAATCCTGCGGGTCTTGTTTTAATGCTTTCATACGTCTGGTTTACATCATACTGTTTTACATGCTGCAGGCTACCCGGAATTACAGGCCTTTACCGGAAAAGGACTAATCTGACCCTATTAACTTTATCAGATCCGGAGACGATAACCGGTTCTCCGTATATCTATCCTGAAAATAGGCTATTTCGAAGACAAAGTTTTACTATTTTACCCCACACTTGTCCGGAGAAAGTTTTTTGAAAAATCTTTGTAATCTGAAAGGTGCGTCCTGTTACCGGATCCGGCTATGGATCGGGCGATTATTTTACCTCATGTTGCGGATTACGAATGGATACTACTCTGTTAATTATTGATGATGAATCACGGTTGCGGCAATTGCTGGCGCAAATTCTGAAGCTCGAGGGGTATCAGGTTCTTGAAGCCGAAAATGTCCGTTCTGCCCTGCAGGTGCTGCAACGGCAGGAGGTACATGTGGTCATCAGCGATGTGAAATTACCCGACGGCCGCGGCATTGAGCTGACTGCTACGATCAAACAATTGTATCCTGCAACCGAAGTGATTGTGCTGACCGCGTATGGTACCATCAGCGACGGGGTAACGGCCATTAAAAACGGAGCTTTTGACTACATAACCAAGGGCGATGACAACGACCGGATTATACCACTGGTAAGCCGCGCATCGGAGAAAGCCCTGCTTCAGTTCCGTGTTCAGCAACTGGAAAATCAGGTCAGTAAAAAATACGGGTTTGACCAGATTATCGGCTCGTCGTCGGCCCTGCGCCAGTCGATTGAGCTGGCTAAAAAAGTAGCCCCTACTGAAACAACCGTGTTGATTACGGGCGAAACCGGTACTGGGAAAGAAGTTTTTGCGCAGGCGATTCATTATGGAAGCAGTCGCCGGCAGGGGCCGTTTGTGGCCATTAACTGCGGCGCACTCAGCAAGGATATTCTGGAAAGCGAACTGTTCGGCCATCGGGCCGGCGCGTTCACCGGTGCGGCCAAAGATCAGAAAGGTCTTTTTGCAGAGGCCAACAAAGGCACTATTTTTCTGGATGAAATCGGCGAAATGCCCCTTGATTTACAGGCAAAACTGCTGCGGGTGCTGGAAACGCACGAGTTTCTCCGGGTTGGGGATACCAAACCAACAAAGGTAGATGTAAGGGTGATTGCCGCTACTAACCGAAGCCTGCAGGAAGAGGCCGATCAGCATCATTTCCGGCTGGATCTTTACTACCGTCTGTCGGTCTTTACCGTTCAGCTTCCCGCACTCCGTGACCGGATCACCGATATTCCGGAGCTGGCCTTATTCTTTGCCCGGCAGAATGCCCGGAAACTGGGTAAGCGATACGTCGAGGTTAGTCCCGCGTTTCTTACGCAGCTGCAGCAACACCCGTGGCGGGGCAACATCCGCGAACTGAAAAACGTCATCGAGCGGGCCGTGATCCTGGCCCCGGTTCAGGGCGACACCATTCAACTGCTTCCCGATGCCTTGCCGGTAGATATACAGCAGCACCATCCGGTAGACAACGGTGATTTGTCACTGGCCGCGCTGGAACGTCGCCACATCGAACGGGTCCTGCAACTGAGTGCCAACAATAAACCCGATGCTGCCCGTAAGCTGGGGATTTCCCTGGCCACCTTGTACCGCAAAATTGACGAATACGGGTTTTAGCTGTTCCGGATGCCGGATAATTAACTCCCCGAGGGTTCTAAACCCTCGGGGAGTTTTGTTTTAATTATTCTCAAAATGAGAAAGAAAACATTCTCATTTTGAGAAAAAAGGATCAGGTATAGCTGCACTGATTAGGTTAAATTACTGAAATACAGGTTATTAAACATATTCCATCTCCTTTGGCACTCCTTTGGTACATCTCCACACCAAACAATTAAAGCCAATGGAAACGCTCATTCTCCTCGTTGTAACCGCCGTCTTGTGTTTCGCTTTCTTCTATGCATGCATTAGCTGGTTCGAAAAAATTTAACCACAACAACCATGATTACGCTCGTCTTTATCATCGCACTACTTGTCATGGGCTACATGCTGTACGTGCTGATTCAACCTGAAAAATTTTAAGTAGTACAACTATGTCAACTCAATGGATTGGCGTTTGGGTCACGTATGGACTAACAGTGTTGTTAGCCATTCCCCTCGGGAAATACCTGGCCGGCGTCTTTAAAAACGCACCGCTGACTAAATCGGGTTCGTTTGATTTTTTTCTGCCGCTCGAACGACTGATATACCGCATCGGCGGTATAAACCCGACCCGCGATATGGGTTGGAAGGAAAACCTGATCGCACTGCTGACCATCAACGCGGTGTGGCTGGTATATGCCTTTATTTTGCTGCTGAATCAGGGAAGCCTGCCCCTCAATCCTGATGGCAACCCATCCCAGACGTCTGACCTGGCGTTTAACACGGCGATCAGCTTTCTGGTAAACTGCAATCTCCAGCATTACTCCGGTGAAAGCGGGGTTACCTACCTGACCCAGCATGCGGTACTGATGTTCCTGCAGTTTGTGTCAGCAGCCACCGGTATCGCGGCAGCGGTGCTGTTATTCCGGTCATTCCTGCCCGAAAAAACAGAAACCGTCGGCAACTTCTATACGCTGTTTGTGCGGTCAATTACACGGGTCTTATTACCCGGCTCATTGATCGTCGCACTCATCCTGGCCTTTAACGGCACACCGGCATCCTACGACGGCAAGGATACCATAACCACGGTACAGGGCGATACGGTGTCAGTATCCCGTGGTCCGGCAGCTGCGTTTGTCGCCATCAAGCACCTGGGCACCAATGGCGGTGGCTGGTTCGGGGCAAACTCGGCGCATCCGCTCGAAAACCCGAACTACCTGACCAACATGGTCGAACTGATTGCGCAGGTGGTGATTCCGATTGCCATGATTTTTGCGCTCGGCTTTTTTATCAACCGCCGGAAGTTTGCCTGGATGATTTTCGGGGTGATGACGGCTGGTTTTCTCCTGCTGCTAATCCCTGCGATTACCAGTGAAATGCATGGCAATCCGGCCATTACACAACTGGGCATCAGCCAGGCTGCGGGTGCAATGGAGGGAAAGGAAGTCCGGTTTGGTACCCCGATTTCAGCCTACTGGAGTATTGTCACGACCATTATTTCGACCGGTTCGGTGAATGCCATGCACGATTCGTCGATGCCGCTGACGGGGGCCATGGAATTACTGGGAATGATGGTCAATGCCTTCTACGGCGGGGTTGGCGCCGGGTTGCTCAACTTTTATTACTTCCTGATCATCAGTGTGTTTGTGGCGGGACTGATGGTTGGCCGTACGCCGGAGCTGTTCGGACGTAAAGTTGAGGCCCGTGAAATCAAAATTGCCTCACTGGTGGCGCTGCTC
>NZ_CAMFHL010000262.1 GCF_945952095.1 uncultured Arsenicibacter sp.
GGCTACTTTACTATTGGGATATAGCCAACAGCTACGGGCCAAAAACCGTGAAATTGACTACCAACGTACCTTAATTGAACTGGCCCGAAAAGAACTTGTAGACATCAATAAAACCTTAGAACTGCGGGTCCATGAACGAACTCAAGAGCTGGTCAATGCCAATCAGGAACTGATTCAGAAGAACGAAGAAATAAAAGCCGCTCTGTTTAAGGGACAAACGATTGAACGCAAACGGGTCGCCCTGGAGCTCCACGATAACCTAAGCAGCCTGCTGAGTGCGGTAAACATGAGTATGCAATCTATAAATCCTAAAAATTTGCCTGAGTCCGAAATAGCTATCTACCAAAACGTAAAACACCTTATTCAAAACGCCTACACCGAAGTACGCAATATATCGCATAACATTATGCCTGCCGAGCTCGAACAAAAAGGACTAGCTACTACACTGACTACACTGGTAAATAAGCTTAACCACAGTACTTCACTTCAATTTACGCTGACAATCACTGGCATTCATGAACGTTTACCGGTAAACATTGAGTACAACGTTTATACCATTGTCTTTGAACTCATTAACAATGCCATCAGACATGCACAGGCTACCAGGATCATTATTAGCCTGATCAGAACCAACTTAGGTCTCGACTTATCGGTCCGGGACGACGGTATAGGCATGGGTCAGCACCATCCTAAACGGGGCATTGGTTTACAGAATATTCAAACCCGTCTGGATACGTTAGGCGGGACACTCACATTTATACAGCCCGTAGAAAAAGGCACCTGGATAAACATAAAAATCCCCATTGAAGCGTTTAAGATCAATGGGGAGGAGTAAAACCTTACGGTTAATCATGCTTTACCGAGTCAATCTTGTTGCATGTAGGCGGTTTTGCTGCATTCATGCAAAATAACTGATTGCCATCGACCTTCTCTAAGATATGATTACTTTTTAAGTCAATCAATTGTCCATTGAAAGCATCAAAATCCACCTCCTCTTCTAGTATGGCATGTAGACTTAAGCTTTCAATATCAATAAAATAGCCATTACTCTGACCTTTATTTTCTGGATAGCTATTTTCCGCAAAAGAAATGGTGAGTGGTAACACAACAGTTCTCCCGTTAGCATCATAATTAAGTAAGGTAGCTGTTAAAGTGCCTTCTTTGCTTACTCCTATTCGTACCGGACCTTGTAACTTAACATAAACATATTTTTTTTCGTCTTTTTCTTCTGACGTTGTCTCTTCCCCAGTGTTTTCTTCACCAGTGGTTTGCTCCTCTTGTGTGTTTTCTTCGCTTCGCATTTTTGTAGTGAGTTAATCGTGAACTATTTAATTAAACAAGCTGAAATTTAATGGCATACTTTACCAGCCCAATCGTCGACTGCACGCCGAGCTTCTGCATCAGGTGCTTACGGTGTGTTTCAACGGTCGAGGGGGCAATAAAAAGCTTTTCGGCAATCTCAGTTCCGGAGTATTCCTGCGCGATCAGCCGTAAAACGTCCAGCTCCCTTTTGGTTAAGGTGATGGTGGTCGGTTTGTCTCTGTCAGGCGAAAACTCAATATCAGGCTCACTCGCCAACAACCTCAGCACCTGCTCGCTGTAAAACTTACCGCCTTTACTGATTATGCTCAGAGCCATTTCCAGCTCTTCCCGCTCAGCCTTTTTCAGGACATACCCGTCGGCTCCCGCTCGGATCGCCTCCTTGATTGAATTCGGTTCGTCTTCAACGGTTAGCAGACAGATACGAACGTGCGGAAAACGCTGCCGTACCTGCAACGTCAGTTCGATACCACCCATAACGGGCATCTGCAGGTCAGAAACGATCAGATCAATAGCCGGGTCAATTTCCAGTGCGGTCAGTACCTGCCGCCCGTTGGTGTGTTTTGAGATAACCTCAATGCCTTCAATAGTCGCTAATAATAAAGCAAGGCTGTCCAGTAAAATCCGATGATCTTCGGCAACAAGTATGCGCATACAGATGGATATATTTCATTGATTGGCAAGATGATAAACAATCGTTAATTATCAATCCCATAGTGCCGGCATCCGGCTAAAATCAGTACCCTTACTTATAAAGCGTGTCAGCCAACTACTGTTTTTTTGTAAAGTTGCGCCTTTAGTCCTCGCTTTTCACTCCTGAAGTCCTATGATTTTGTATCCTTAAATCCGGGGATATCTACAGGTCTTTCCCTTACGTTTATGTATATTCTGGTAACTTCAGATAGTTTTACCGCTCAGGCCATAAACGAACCTTTCTTTCCGCTGTTAATTCTTTCATCTAAAACGCTTGCAGGCAATCCATTTTAAACGGATGTTTGCAGTCCAAACAAACACAAAAGGCGTTCAACCTTTTCATAAAGAAACATCTAAACACATGGACCACCTCTTTTCCGCCGAAGGCATAGTCAGTTTATTGACGCTCACCTTTCTGGAAATCGTTCTTGGTATCGACAACATCATTTTTATCTCCATCGCGGCCAACAAACTCGCTGCCGGTGATCAGCCTAAAGCCCGTAACATCGGCCTGCTGCTGGCGATGGCATTCCGTGTTGTGCTCCTGTTCGGTATTTCGTACCTGATTGCGCTGTCGGAGCCATTCACCCACATCGACCTCGGCTGGTTCAAAGCCGGTCTGACCGGGCAGAGTATTATTCTGGTAGTCGGTGGTCTGTTCCTGCTGTATAAGGCAACCAGCGAAATTCATCACAAGCTCGAAGGCGAGGAAGAAACGCCGCAGGCCGGACAAACCGGCGGCAAGGCTACTATCTCGGGTGTGGTCACGCAGATTGCGGTTATCAACATCGTTTTCTCGATTGACTCAATTCTGACAGCCGTTGGTCTTACGCAGAACATTACCATCATGATGGTGTCTGTAATCCTGTCGATTGGCATCATGATGTTCTTTGCCGGTCCGGTCGGTAAGTTCGTTAATGAACACCCGAGTATTCAGGTACTGGGGCTTGCCTTCCTGATTATGATCGGCTTTATGCTGGTCGCCGAAGGCGCTCACCTGTCAGAAGTTGTTATTTTCAACTCCGAAATTGGTACAGTACCGAAAGGATATCTTTATTTTGCCATTGCGTTCTCGCTAATGGTCGAATTCCTGAATATGAAACTGCGTAAATCACAGAAACCGGTTCAACTTCGCGGATACGAAGAACAGGCGAAACGGGAAGGTATTCTCTAACTTTCGTGGACGAAGAGTGGTCCTGAAAAACCACTCTTCGTTTTTCACGTTTCACTTGTCATACATTGCCGCTGTTAAGCCAACTACAAGACATTATAAACAGCCTCGGGGGATTCTGGCCCGAGTTGTGGCTTTCTATTGCCTTTTGTTCTATTCTCATTGCTGAGCTGATTCTGATCCGGCTGAAAATACCACAGGCCCGTCTCTGGCTTAGCAGTCTGACCATTGCCTTCTTACTGATCGCCGGTTTTCTGGTAATTCAGAGCACGCGTCAGGGCTTTTTATTCCTCCACCTGCTTTTCTCCGACGATCAGGCCGCCTTCTACAAACTGATCGTCTTACTCGCTGCCATTCTTGTTATCGGCTACGATCAGCTGACAGACGCTCCGGACCGGAAAGACCGGCTACCGGCCGAATGGTATCCGCTCCTGCTCGCCACGGTCCTCGGCTCCTGCCTGCTGGCGATGTCGGTAAACCTGTTGTCAATCTACCTCAGTCTGGAGTTGATTTCTATTTGTTCGTACCTGCTGACGGCGCTTACCAAAACCCGCAAAGCCGTAGAAGGGGGTATCAAGTACCTGCTGTTTGGTGCTATCAGTTCCGCCATTATGCTCTACGGAATGTCGCTGCTGTACGGTATAACCGGCACACTGGATATTACCAGCCCTGCATTTGGTATCGAACTGGCGAAAAACGAACCGCTGGTCGTCGCCGCCATCGGCCTGCTGACCATGTCAGGCTTCCTGTTCAAACTCTCACTGGTACCTTTTCACGTCTGGGTACCCGATGTCTATGATGCCGCCCCGGTTCCGGTCGCTGCTTACTTTTCGATTGCCCCCAAAGCGGCGACAGTGCTCGTACTGATGCGTATGGTGACGGCACTGCCCGATGCTGCGCTGGGCTTTGATGTGCAGAGTCCGCTGGCCATCGTTGCCATTGCCAGCATTACACTGGGCAACTTCTCAGCCCTGTGGCAGACCGACGCCAAGCGTCTGTTAGCCTATTCCGGCATTGCTCAGGCCGGCTTCCTGATCGCAGGCATTGTGGCGCTTAACAAAACCGGTTTTGAAGCCACGACCTTTTACATGGCCACCTACCTGTTTATCAATCTGGCCGCGTTCTTCCTGATCGACTTGCTGAGCCGGCAGCACAACGGCCACCTGGCTATTGCCGGTCTGGCGGGGTTAGGGGCCCGTCAGCCACTGCTGTCCATTGCCCTGACGGTTGTCATGATTGCATTAGTCGGGCTACCGCCAACGGTGGGCTTCACGGCCAAACTGCTAGTCTTTTCGGCCCTTTATGAAGCATTTCAGGCTTCGGGCAATAAGTGGCTGGGCATCTTGTTTGGCTGGGGGCTGCTGAATGCTGTCATTTCACTGGCATACTACCTGAAGATCCCGTTCCTGCTCTTTTTCCGTCCATCCCCTTCCGAGGATACACCGCTTGTGGTAGTCTCACCTGTAGCGACCGGTCTGGCTGTCGGCCTGGCCTTGCTGAGCGTCTGGTTTTTCCTCAAACCCGAGTCACTTCTCCAGTGGATCGCACGGTTTTAAATCCGGCATTTTTTTGCTATTATTGTTCAAAGCAAAAAACGATGACTAACGAAATTCAATATCGGGTTGGCAAAATGAAAAAACTACCTGGTGATATGAGCACTAAAGAGCGTGCAACCTGGCAAAAACAGATTGCAGATAACGCTCGCGACTATTTATTTTCGATAGGACAACCGCTTGTGTATCAACAAAAAGATGGCCTGATTGTAGCTGAATATAAAGATGGCCGGGTGCTGATTCTCTAATGAATATATACCTGATAGCAGGCCCTCCTGGTATTGGAAAAAGTACAAACTCGGTTGAATTAGTACCAGCTCAGGTACCCATTATTGACCAGGATCTGGCCGCTTATCAATATAAGAAACAGGGTTTTACAGATTATCAGGATATTGCTTCACTAACGAGCAATCAACGTATCCGTGAATTTCTCTTCAATAACCACGACTTTGCACTTGAGCTTAATCTTGGTTTTGAATCTCATTATGCGTATTTACGTTCCATAGCTAATTTTGATCCTGCCAACGTTATCCATCTCCTTTTATTTTTCACTGATAACCTGAGCCTTTGCCTGAACCGCGCCCGGGTACGATATCAGAATGGTGGTCATGAAGTAAAGCCGCCTGTTATTGAAGAAATGTATCACAATACAATAACACTCTTCCATCAGCATAAAAGCCTGTTTAATCACATCATTCTGGTAGATATCACCTACACTTCGTTAACTGTTCTTACACCTGAGACTGATCCGCTACCGGACTGGGTGCTGCAAAATAAGCTTGATGCTTATCTATTTGTACAGTAGGCCATAAAAACGGGCTGACCAATCGCTGCCGACCGGCCAACCCGCATTTAAATGGGTGGATATATTATTCTTTCGGTTCTTTCTCTGAAGCCGGTACAATCGGGACACGGCGCACATCGGCCGTTTGCTGACGGGTTTCTGTCAGTTCCAGCAGCTTCATACCCAGCAAACCGCTCAGCGATCCGTCGGTCGAACTGCCGCCGCTGCCGTTGATAACCACATCCGGAATAATGCGGATATGGCCTCTGGCGATCTCTTCGGTAATCTTGAATCGGGTAAAGTTCTCTTCGCCCATGGCCTTCACCTGCAACTCGTAGGCCTCGGCTGTTGACCGGCCGATGGCCAGGATCTTCTCGGCTTCGGCCGTACCGGTTTTGGCAATTCGTTCAGCCTCGGCATCGGCATTGAGCTTGGTCGATTCAGCCTCGGCAGCCGCACGGCGACGCGTGGCTTCGGCTTCTGCCTCGGCACGCAGTTTCGTAGCCTCTGCTTCGGCACCCACCTGCAGCTTCATACTCCGCGCCTCACCTTCGCTTTTCTTCACCGAAGCATTGGCAGTCCGCTCGGCGATTTCGACACTTTGCTGCGCTTTTACGATTTCGCGCTGCATTTCAGCCAGTGCCGTTTCCCGTTCATAGCCCTGTCGTTTTTCCTGCGCCATCCGCTGCGTTTCGTAGGTCTTTTCTTCTTCCTGCGCCACCTTCCGGTCAGTCAGTGTTTTCATCAGCGCTTCCGGCGGCACAATATCACCGATCAGCGTATCAACGGCGTTTACGTTGTAAATCTCCAGCACCCGCCGGATATGCTCACGGGCCGACTCCTGCCGCTCTTTCCGCGTACTCAGGAACGAAATCACGTCCGAGTCCTGGGCCGAGTTGCGAAAATAGTTACCGATAGTCGGCTCCAGTACCTGCGAAACAAGGTTGGTCATGCTCCCGAAACGGGCAATTACTTTTGGGGCTTCATTAGCCGGAATGTGGATAATCTGGGCCACGTCCAGGTTAAACGGGAACCCGTCCTTTGACCGGACCGTGATGGTCGACAGATTACGGTCAAGCGCGTGGGCTTCCGAACGGGCATTGGCCCAGTTCAGGACCAGGTTGGTGGTCGGCACCTCTTCGACTTTCATCGTGTATGTGTTTACCGGATACTTACCGGGGCCCAACGGCTCCATCCAGACCCCACGGAAGCCTTTCTGCACAATATTACCGTGTTTAAAGGTGTCGCCAGTCAGATCTATACCTTCTTCACCGATGTAAGAGATCACGACACCCACGTGGCCAATCGGCACCTCTGTCATCGGAATCTGTTCGATCTGTACGGCCCACTGGTTGATGTAGTATGAACCAGCCAATACGACCTGCGGCTGAAGGCCACGATTACCGCCACGTTGTAAAAATGAGTCAATATCCTGAAAGTTATTATGTCCGTCTACATGCTTACCCGCAATCTGCCCCGGCGTCAGCGGTGCGCCGTCGAGGGTGGTGATAATGCCGACCATGTTTTCCTTGATGTCGGTCATCGGTGCTACGGTGACCGAAAATGCATAGGTGTTGATCCGGTAGGTACCCGGCGTCAGCACACCCGTCTGGCGTCCTTTCTGCCCGCCGCTAGCCAGAAACTGTTCCGTGTTCTGGAAGTTGTCGCAGGCCACTTTCCGGGCCAGAATATTACCGGTAGGCAGTTCAGCCCCGTCATTGGCCAGTACCAGCCCGATTTTCCCCTCCGGAATCACCGTAAACGGTTCCATATCAACACCATACTGCCAGGGAAACATCCACCAGTATAACCCCGGAGCCAGGGTCTGTGCCTGATAACCGGCCTCGCCTTTTGTAGCGATAATGCGGCCGTCGGGCAGCTCCCGGTTCGGGCCTACCAGCACGTATTTTTTCGTGACCAGACCAATCCGGTCCTGCGGGACAATGACCATCCCGAACAGAAAACGTAATACCCATTTGTACAGCACAAGGGCAATAAGAATGACAGGCAACCAGATCAGGATGCCGCCAAAAGCGAAGAAATCCATTGAAATTGTGTTTGTGGTTTAGTTAGAAAATGTGCGCGCAGCAATGACCAGTAATCCGGTGATTACTGTTTGGGCAAAAGCAAATACGGCATTCGGCGTTTGAGAAACGAGCCTGAGGCTCTGTATTTTAGCGAGCGGCTACATCGGTGTAGGGCAGTTGTGCTTGATTGACGGATCAAAAGTAACAGACCCGTCAACACACCTCCACAAAAATCGGATGACTGGCCCGCCTCAGGCCGGATTGGCAGCCGGGCAAGGATGAATGGTAAGTTAAAGCGAGCGCGTCACATTGAAGAAAATACCGGTCTGTCCCTGCCGGTTAATGGAGTAGCTAAACCGGCCGACAACGTTGTAAAACGTTACGACATCCAGGCCAAGACCCGTGCTGTACAGCAATTTATTAGCCAGCCGGCTCTCATACTGCGCTGCCACGTTGCTGTGGATGTAGCCCAGATCCCCGAACAGGGTCAGGTAGGCGGCCAGTGGCAGGGTATTAAACTGGCGCACAGGTACCCAGGATAACTGTTTCCGGACGTTAAACAGCTGGTAGCGCAGGCTGTTCCGTATGAGTCCCATATTCTGGCCGTCGATCACGTACAGTTCATATCCCCGCATAACGTTCGGGCCAATCCCGATTCCGCGTAAAGCACTGTACGGCTGGCGCTTGCCGAGCGTCAGCTGCCCCTGTAAGCCAACGCCGTAATAGAGCGGGCCTTTCACCGGTAAAAAACGACTGTAGTCGGCGTTCAGGCTGGTAACGCCCCATCTGGCTCCCGAA
Organism: uncultured Arsenicibacter sp.; assembly: GCF_945952095.1. GTDB lineage: Bacteria > Bacteroidota > Bacteroidia > Cytophagales > Spirosomataceae > Arsenicibacter. The sequence continues at coordinate 8,347 of NZ_CAMFHL010000262.1, forward strand.
AATAATCCGGCCTGTCCGATGGATACCTGAAACACCTTACCCCGCAAGGGATAAGCCACATTATCGCGCTTATCATAGCGATAGGTATAGCCAAGCGAGATATACCGCTGATGCGTATTGCCGTCAAGGTAATAGCCAGGATTCAGACGGGCCACGGTGTCGGCAATCCAGTTACGGACGTAGCGGATATCAAACCCGTTATAATTATAAAAGCTGTTGCGGTAGGTCAATGTTAATCCAGCATTAAACCGTTCCCGTAACGTGCCTTCGGAGCGCATATAGACCCATTTGTCAGCCTGCGTGCGATAGGATACATCTTTATTGGTAGCATAGGAAAAATCAAAACGCATCCCCGTCCGCTGTGCCCTGTCCAGATACGGAAGCTGATACGTTACGGCCGCCCGCCGCGTAAATCCCGATTCAAGAGCGATATTCAGCCGGTCGCCGTTGCCGGTCAGGTTGCGGTGGCTCAGATACCCGCCATACACGGTCCGGCGCAGATCCCGCCCGCGCTCATACCACCACTCATTAAAATTCCGGTCGGCAATATCAAAAACCGGAAAGGCAAAAAGATACCAGCGTTCTTTTAACACAACATCGACATCGACCGGCTGGATGGCGCCGGGCGGTATGACGGGTTTGTACTCAAAATCGGGATTGGTCACGCAGGCGTCCACATCAGCCGTGATAAAGAGATTGGTGTTGTTGATGTTGCGCTGGCTCCAGGTGAGTTTTTCGGCCAGCTGGCTTACGCGCAGGGTATCGCCCACCTGTACAGCCATTTCCCGCATAACAATACGGGTACGTGTCCGGAAATTACCCGTAATCCTGACCGACCGGATTACGATGAGGGAGTCGTTAAGCGGAGCCGCACTGCGGCTATCCTGTACTGTTACCGAAACCGGTTCTGTTTCCTTTACCCGTACGGTATCCGTCAGCCCCCCAAACCCCAACTTCCCACAAATGAATAACGCAGTAAATAAAAGCATTCCACAAGTTACGTTTGGTTACAGTATTTATCAAAAATAAGCTTTTCTTTAAATTTTAGCGTACTTTTTCTTTAAATCCTGCAATCGGGTTCGTATACTTGTTCTGTATTCTCCTACCTAACAATCCGTAAAGTTGTCAGCTTAGCTGTTTGAACTGCTTTGCACCGTAAATGATGAAAAACAAACCCAGACTAACATTTTGGCAAATCTGGAACATGAGTTTCGGATTCCTTGGGATTCAGTATGGCTTTGGCTTACAGCAGGCCAATATGAGTCCTATTTTCCGTTACCTCAATGCCGATGAAGCCGCCATTCCGGCCCTTTGGCTGGCCGGTCCGATAACGGGCCTGCTGGTGCAGCCGGTTATCGGTGCCCTTAGTGACCGTACCTGGTCACCACGCTGGGGCCGCCGGAAGCCGTTCTTCCTTATTGGTGCCCTTATTACCAGCTTCGCTCTCTTCCTGATGCCCAATTCGACCGGGCTCTGGATGGCTGCCAGCCTCATGTGGATCTTAGACTCCGGCTTAAATGTGGCCATGGAACCCTTCCGTGCCTTTATCGGCGACAAGCTCAATGTAGAGCAGCGTACGATTGGTTTTGCGATGCAGAGCTTTTTTGTTGGTTTCGGACAGACACTTGCCAATCAGATGCACCGTATCCTGCCGCTTTTCGGCCTGACTATGGCTGCTACGAGTAGCAATCCGATTCCTGATATTACCCGGTGGTCTTTTTACATCGGTGGTGTCGCGGTAATACTGGCCGTTTTATGGAC
>NZ_CAMFHL010000263.1 GCF_945952095.1 uncultured Arsenicibacter sp.
TTTAATCTCATATTTTCGTTGCTGGTTGTTCTGATTGTTCTGGTGGTTAACCAGCGCAGAACCACCAGAACAATCAAAACCATCAGCAACAAAATGTTAATATCCCTGCGCCTGTCCGTCTTTGCGGGATTCGGTGGCGCCGTGGTACACCTTGTTTTTTACATCATACATAATGGCCTGGTAACCGCCGTAGCCGCCGAGGCCGAAACCGATTTTGTGGCCTTTGCGCATCAGGTCGCGGATGGTCTCGTAGGAGTAGCCCGATTCGAGGGTGATTTCACCGACGCCTTCCATTTTCTCACCGGTCGGCTCTGATGATCCCTGATGATCAATACGGGGGGCGTCGCCGGCCTCCTGCGGGTTCATGCCGTAGTCGATCATGTTCATGATAATCTGCACGTGGCCCAACGGCTGGAAACTACCGCCCATCACGCCAAAGCTCATAAATGGCTGGCCGTCTTTAGTTACGAAGGCCGGAATGATGGTATGAAACGGCCGTTTGTGGGGCGCATAGGTATTATTCTGGCCTTCCTGAAGCGAATACAGCTCGCCGCGATCCTGAAACATGAAGCCAAGACCGTCCGGCACCATGCCCGACCCAAAGCCGCGGAAATTGCTCTGAATCAGCGACACCATGTTGCCCTCGCCGTCGGCAACGGTCAGGTAAATGGTATCACCGTCTTTCAGCGCCACGTTAAACGAACCGGCATCAATCTTCGTCAGGGCACGGTTCATGTCAATCAGTTTCCGGCGCTCGTTTGCATAGGATTTGGAGATCAGCTCTTTTACGGGAATCTGCGCGAAGGCCGGATCGGCGTAGTATTTGGCTCTGTCTTCATACACCAGTTTCTTGGCTTCCACAAACAGGTGCACATGCTCCGGACTACCCCACGGAATTTTCGAGAAATCGTAGCCTTCCAGAATATTCAGCATCTGGAGAGCTGCTATTCCCTGACCGTTTGGCGGCAATTCCCACACATCGTAGCCCCGGTAGCTGGTCGAAACCGGCTCAATCCAGTCGGACGTATGTTCGGCCAGGTCGCGGTAGCTGAGAAAACCCCCGACCCGCTTCATGAATGCATCAATTGTGCGGGCAATATCGCCTTTATAAAACGCATCACGGCCGCCTTTCGCAATCTTTTCGAGGGTGTTGGCAAGGGCCGGATTTTTGAAAATTTCGCCGCGTTTCGGGGCTGCCCCGTTGGGTGCATAGGTCTCTTTTACGTTCGGCAGATTCCCGAGACGGCTAACCATACTGGCCCACGAAATGGATGCTTCGTCATGCACCGGATAGCCTTCACGGGCATAGTGAATGGCGTTGGACAGCAGCTTTTCCATGGGTAATTTCCCGAAGCGCTTGTGGAGCTCAAACCAGCCATCTACGCAGCCGGGCACCGAAACCGGCAGCGGACCCGTCGCCGGAATGTGTGTCAATCCCCGCTTTTTAAATTCATCGAGTGTCAGCGAATACGGCGACCGGCCCGAGGCGTTCAGGCCGTATAGTTTTTTGGCTTTAGCGTCCCACACGATGGCATACAGGTCGCCGCCGATGCCGTTGACATGGGGTTCCACTACGCCTTCCATCGCGTTGGCAGCTATGGCAGCGTCAATCGCGGTGCCACCGGCTTTGAGAACCTCAATCGCCGCCTGGGTTGACAGCGGATGGGAGGTACAGGCCATGCCGCGTTGGGCCATTACGACCGAGCGGGTAGCCCATGCCTTGCCCATCAGGCGGTCCTGAGCAAATACCGTTGCCGGTAAGCAAAGTGTCAGGGTAAGTAGTAGTTTGTTCACGGAGGTAAAGAGTGAAAGAGATAAAGAGTGAAAGAGCGGCCTGCCCTTTCGGCAGTGCCGCTTAATGTACGGGTTTCAGGGGTTGACGATGTGCATGCCGCGGACATTCCAGCAGGTTTGTTCGGCGGTGTCGGCACATTCGTACATGTTAATTTCTTCGATTCCCTTATCGAGCCGTGGGAAATAAAGCCGGAACTGTACCTCTTTGTTAGCGTGTACTTCGGTATAGTCCGGCGACAGGGTAATGCCTTCAGCTTTAATCAGTTCGTAGCTTTTCAGCTTGTTAACGGCAATCAGTTTGGTTTTAGGCTGTATCGAAATCTGGCTGCTGGTGACGCTCCAGTCGCGGTTCGGATCAATTTTAAACACCATGTGCAGAATAGTATACTGATCGGTCAGCTGAATGTCTGTTACACGGATATTCGGGTCGCTGGTGCTGCCCAGACCATTGGTGGGGTCGGGAAGAAGTTTACGCGAGTAGGAGGCCGGACCACTCCGTTGGGCAACGTAGTATTCATCATGCTGGCCGGCAGGGCGGGACATGCCGGTGTCTGTCACGCCCGTTACAGGAGATTGAGGGCGGGGAGCACAACCCGACAGGCCCAGCAGGGCGGCATACAGGTAGAAAATAGGGCGCATAGGTCTGAGAATTTTAGGGATAGAAAAGTTACAAACCTGGTTTTGGTTTTCAAAGACCTGCGGTAGTTTTTATAAACCTGCTGTGTGCTTATTTTTGTTTTATGACAACAAATACGGTTCGCAAAATTATCCACATTGACATGGATGCCTTTTACGCGTCCGTGGAGCAACGGGACAATCCGGCGTTGCGGGGCAAACCCGTTGCCGTTGGTGGTTCGCGGGCGCGTGGGGTAGTGGCAGCAGCCAGTTACGAAGCAAGGACATTCGGGGTGCGGTCGGCAATGGCCTCGGTGACGGCTAAAAAGCGATGTCCGCACCTGATTTTTGTGCCACCGCGCTTTGATGTATACAAAGGTGTTTCGGCCCAGATCCGCCGGATTTTTGATGAATATACCCCGCTGGTGGAGCCTTTGTCGCTGGATGAAGCCTATCTGGATGTGACGGCTTATCAGGATGGCGGTGTATCGGCAACAGAAATAGCCAAAGAAATAAAAGCAAAAATTAAGGCTGAAACCGGCCTGACCGCTTCGGCAGGGGTTTCGTATAACAAGTTTCTGGCCAAGCTGGCCTCTGATTACCGCAAGCCGGATGGTATTTTTGTGATCAAACCTGCTCAGGGAGAGGCGTTTGTCGAGCGGTTATCGGTCGGGCAGTTTCACGGCATCGGTCGCGTGACGGCTGAAAAAATGAACCAGCTCGGTATTCATACCGGTGCCGATCTGCGGCAGCAAACCGAGGCGTTTCTGCGCCGTCATTTCGGGAAGTCCGGTGGCTATTACTACCAGATTGCCCGTGCCGTCGACGACCGGCCCGTAAATCCGGAGCGCATTCGAAAGTCGTCGGGATCCGAAAATACGTTTGAGCATGACCTGTTTACCCCCGCCGAGCTGGAAGATGGGCTACGGCCGCTGATCGACGATGTATGGGACTATTGCACTAACCGCGGGATTGCCGGCCGAACGGTAACGGTCAAGGTGAAGTTTGACGATTTTCAGCAGATTACGCGTAGTAAATCGGCGCTGTCAGCCATTCTGGACAAACCGTTTTTTGAGCGGCTGGCCTACAGCCTGCTCGAATCGCTGCATCCGGTCCCGAAAGGTGTGCGGCTCCTCGGCGTCACCCTCTCCAACCTCGAATCCCTCGATGAGCTGGAAGGTCGTCAGCTGACGCTGGATTTTTAGGTTATTTGTTGCTGGCGGTTTCGATTGTTGTTGGTGGTTCTGGTTGTTGCTGCGTGGTTCTGGTTGTTGCTGGTGGTTCTGGTTGTTGCTGGTAGTTGTGGTTGTTGCTGGTGGTTATGGTTGTTGCTGGTAGTTGTGGTAGGATGGTTGTGGACAGGACTATATGTTGGTTATAACCAAAGAAAGAGCGATAGCCGATCATTGGCCACCGCTCTTTCGCTCTTTTACTCTTTCGCTCTTTATCCCCTCGGCGGTGGCGGCAGTTCCTTCTGGAATACACCGGCGCTGTTAAACAGTAAGCCTTTAGGTTGATTATTCTGGCTGATCAGGACTACATAATTACCTGCTTCGTCTTTCCCTGCCTTTTTAATGTCAGCCCCCGCGTACTTGCTTTTGATGTAATCGGTTACCGCTAACGGCAGGGCAGTGAGTTGAATTTCTGTCAGTTTTGGCGGGGCAGTAGCAGTTGTTGACCCCGGAGGGCCTGGCCGCGGACCGGGACCCATGCCGGTACCTGGAGGTGTAGCTGTACCTGACTGTGGGCCACCCTGTTGTGGGCCACCCATTTGCGGGCCACCTGGCGGAGGAGGGGGCAGGACTTGCAGGAATTTGCCGGATGCGTCGAAGAGCAGGCCTTTAGGCTGATCATTCTGGATAATCAGAACTACATAGTTACCGGCCTTGTCCTTGCCGGCCCGTTCGATGGTGGCGCCTGCATAACTGGCGCTGATGGCACTGGTGATGGTTGCCGGCAGGGCACTGATCTCAATCGGGGTTGGCGGTGCCGGACGGCCTTTGGTCGTATCGGGTGCGGCACTGGTTGCACCGGCCCTGGCGGCGCCGTCAACTAAAGGGGCAACGGAATCCTTGTTGCAGGCCATCAGGCTGATCATCAGCCCGAGCGCTGCAAGACAAATTGTCTTCTGCATTGTCGTGATTGTTAAAACGTGAAATAAAAAATAGTGAAGTGGCTGAAGGACCCGTACAGTTATTTCATGCGTTTTTTCGTGTTGTTATTGGTTTAGATGCAGGTGTTTACCAAAACTTGCGGGGTAGACGATTTTTTTAGTGCCCCGGTGGTCCGTCAGGCGGTCCCGGAGGCCCATCCGGCGGACGATTTCCATTGCCTTGTCCAGGCCCTGGCGGCGGGCCCTGCCGTTGCGCCAGTTCATCCAGAATATTGTCGAAGCGGCTTTGCTGATCAGAATTCAGCACATCGCGGATTTCTTTAAAGTGCTGGAAACGATTGCGTTCAAGTTGCGATATGATGTTACCTAACTGACGGGTAATCTGATCCGCTTCGGCAACCGGCAGCGGAGATTGCCTGGTCAGGGCAAAGAGCTGTTTTCGTAAAGCGCGGGCGCTGTCTTCCAGAGGACGTGACCGCTCCGATAAGGCTTCGCGGGAAGCGATAACCAGTTGCTCCTGCTGATCCGTTAAGGCCAGTTCCCGCTCTAAAAAGCGGAAAGCTGCCGGTCCGCCTGCTCCGGGCGGCATGCCGCTGTGTCCGAAAAACATCCAGCCAATCAGACCAAGGTTTAATAAAACCAGGATAGCAATGACGCCTGACAGCCAGCGGATAAGCGTTTTAGTTTCCATAGCCGTAGTTATTGAATGTCAAATGAGAGCCCGTAATCGGAGGCCACGGCATCAATCGACGGCTTAGCCGTACCGGATTGCCGCTGCGACCGGCTGTAGACCAGCATCGCCGCCACATTCAGGACGATCAGCATCGCAACAGAGGCAATGACATAGGCCGGTTTGAGCTGCCAGATCCGGGAATAGGTATCAGCCCGGCGTCGTTCCAGCCTGCCCTGAATGCGGGTGTAGAGAAAAGGCTTCGGCTCTGCCCGTTCCATACCATCCAGTGCATGCAGTGTTTTTTCTAGTTCGTCTTCCATATGCGTTTTGGTTTTATGCCGGCGGGCCGGCTTGTCTTACGCGTTGTAGTAATAGCTGTGTAACTGTTTTTTCAGGTTCTGTTTAGCCCGGAACAGCAAGGATTCCACCGATGAAAGCGATGTCTGCATGACTTCGGTAATTTCCTGGTAACTCAACCCCTCTACATGGTGGAGGGTAAACGCTACCTTTTGCTGATCAGAAAGCCGGTTGATGGCGGCAAACAACACCCGCGCCCGTTCCTGCTGTTCCAGCTGAATGCCCGGATGGTCGAACTCGACGGGATGCAACCGTTCGCCGGAATCCTCCCCGTCGTCTCCGCCAAACAGGCTGGTCAGAAAAGCAAATCGCTTCCGGGCGTGTTTTTTCCGGTACGCTTCCAGCGCGCGGGTCGTGGCAATCCGGTACAGCCAGGTCGATAACTGTGCATCGCCCCGAAACTGTTTGATAGCCTCAAAAACCGTCACAAACACCTCCTGCGTCACATCATCGGCATCGTCGGGGTGCTGCACAATGGCCAGCACCGTGTTGTAGACCCGGCGCTGGTAGGTATCTACCAAATGCCGGAACGCTGTCTCGCTTCCGCGCTGTAATCCGACGATGAGTTCCTGTGTTTCCAAACGGTTATCCGGGCGGGTTCAAGGGTTTAGATGCGGTTATGACGGGAAACTTGCGGGGGAAATCAAAAAAAGTTGCAGAATTTTTTGTTGCTGGCTTGTTGCTGGCTTGTTGCTGGTGGTTTCTGAGTTGTTGCTGGTGGTTGGTTGATTGTTGCTGGTGGTTGTTGTTGGTTGCGGAGTGGGTAGGGCTGGCGGACGTCGAGCGGTAGCCACTCTTTCACTCTTTCGCCCTTTCACTCTTTACCATCCATATACCCGTCCAGATACCCCAAAGGGTAATAAAAGCACCCAGATAGTTTATAATGTGCTGATCGGCAGAATCGGCCAGAAAGGCGATGTCGATGGTTGAATGGAAGATGGCACAAATAAGTATGCTGCCTTTTGACCTGTTATAAAGCCATGTCAGCAGGATACTGCCGGTCAATAAGCTCATAAACCAGCCGACGATTCCGGCACCATCCATTGCCATCATACCAGGACGGTAGAAAAAAAGCGGCCAATGCCAGATCGCCCAGAAAACGGCCATCAACAGAGCCGCAACGAAAGGACTTAAATGCTGCTGGATCCGGGGCAGTGCAAAGCCCCGCCAACCTGTTTCTTCGCCGAATCCATAAAACACTAAGTTGAAGATGAAGAATTGAACAAACGTAAAGCCTGGAAACTCGGGTGTATGAAACAGTTCACTGATTTGTGGACAGGTGCCGGTTACCAGCATATTGATCAGCATACTGAAAGCAACCAATAGAAACGGGCTGAAGAAAGCGACCAGAAGATACAAAACAGGGCGGATGCTAAGGCATCGGGCTGCTAATCGCCTTACCCCGTTTAATCCTTCAAATATGTACGTGGTGATGAATGCCGCCAGAAGGGGGCCAAGGGAGCCAATGCCGTGCTGAAACGGCAGTACGGGCAGAACCGGTAAGCCGGAAACCTGCCCGTACAACGGTAGCCAGATCACCCACGAAAGTAAATAGGCAAGCGAAAAAAACAGGATAAGCTGTTTCATCTGTAGGTGTACATAAAATAAGCAACTTCATTTTTCGGTAGATCGCTCTTTCGCTCAATCTGTCTTTCACTCTTTAAAAACCACTTCATTCGCTAATGGCCCGCCATGTAAGAAGGCATGAATGTTGGAAAGGGTAGTTTCGGCAATGTTTTGGAGGGCGTTGCGGGTGAAAAAAGCCTGATGGCCGGTGATGAGCACGTTCGGGAAGCTCAGCAGTCGTGAAAACACATCGTCCTGAATGACTTTGCCCGAGAAATCCTCAAAAAACAGATCTGCCTCTTCTTCATACACATCCAGCCCCAGATAGCCGATTTTACCGGATTTCAGGCTCTGAATAACGGCCATGGTATCAATTAAAGCCCCGCGGCTGGTGTTGATCAGCATCACCCCGTTTTTCATGTTCGCGAGCGTTTGGGCGTTGATCAGGTGGTGGGTTTGGGGCGTCAGCGGGCAGTGCAGCGAGACAATATCCGACTGCGACAACAACGTATCCAGCGGTACATAGGAGACACCAATCTGTTTTGCCTCCTCGTCTTCGTATACATCGTAACCGAGCACGGTGCAGCCAAAACCGCGCAGAATCTGCGCCGTCACCCGGCCGATTTTTCCTAAGCCAATGAGCCCGACGGTCTGTCCGTGCAGGTCGAAGCCCATCAGGCCGTCGAGGGCAAAATTACCTTCTCTGACGCGGTTAAAGGCTTTGTGCGTCTTGCGGTTCAACGTCAGGATCAGGGCCAGTGCATGCTCGGCGACTGAATAGGGCGAATAGGCCGGCACCCGTACAACCGCAATGCCCGCCTGCTTACAGGCCGCCAGATCGACGTTGTTGTAGCCCGCACACCGGAGGGCAATCAGCTTAACGCCGGCCTTCGCGAAGGTGTTGATAATGCCCGCATCGGCTTTGTCGTTCACGAACAGGCAAACGACCTCACTGCCCTGAACCAGCTGAGCCGTGGCCGGATTCAGGTGTGTGTCGAGGTAGCAGAGCTCAAGCGAATCGTCGTGGTTGGCCTTGTCAAAAAAGGCGATATCGTAGGGTTTGGTGCTGAAAAAAGTGATTTTGGTTTTCATACGCGAGCGCAGGGTTGATTCAAAAGACAAAGCTAAATACGGATTTCCGGGCAGAAGATGATAACAAGCAGGCTGGCATTGTCGCGCAGATCGTTTAATTTTCCGCAAATTTTTAGTAAGCCTCACATAATCACCTAGCTTCGACTCCGTATGATCTACCTGGTCCTGAGTATTTTACTGTCGGTAATTCTGCTCCTCAATTTCAGATTATTCCCTCGGTTCAGCATCAATACGTTTCAGGCAATCGTTTTTAATTACCTTGTTTGCTTCACAACCGGCTATTTTCTGATGCCCGCCGGTCAGCATTTTTCGGTCGATTTCGGGCAGACCTGGACATGGCTGTCGCTGGGCCTGGGCGTTGGCTTCATTGTCACCTTTCTGCTCTCAGGTGCCTCAACCCAGCAAATGGGTATCACCGCCACCTCGCTGGCCAATAACCTGTCGCTGGTGATTCCGGTTTGTTTCAGTCTTTTTGTATTTAACACCGGCGGGAAAACCTTCGACGTGATCAACTATGCGGGGCTGGTGCTGGCACTGGTGGCCGTTGCGCTCAGTACACTGAAGAAAAGCCCTGCCAATGCAGAACCTAGCGCCGCTAAACCACGGACCGGCCTCGGGGTATTGCTGCCGGTTGCCGTATTTATCATGTACGGTACGACCAACACACTGATTAATTACATCAATCTCAACTACATTCCCTCGACCGATCAGACGGCCGTTGTTACCCTGACAATGGTGCTGGGGGCGATCATTGCCGGTATGATCATGACGGTTGTGCGCGTGATTCAGGGGAAGGAAAAAATTGAGCTGCGGAGCCTGATCGGTGCCGTTACGCTGGGCGTGCCCAATTACCTGAGCTTTTATACCCTGCTGCTCGCCTTGTCGTATTTCGGAAGTAACGGTGCATTTGTGTACCCGCTCTACAACATCGGCGTGATTGTCGTGGCTGCGCTGGTGGCCCTGCTGTTTTTTCAGGAACGGCTGTCAACGGCTAATAAAATCGGGTTAGGGGTAGCGGTGCTTGCCATCGGCATGATTTCCTGGCAGGAGCTGGCGGCTTTTTTAGACAACTAAGTGAAACGGAGGGCAGTGTTAACCGTGTCTCCGTTTATAAATCGTATAAACTGAATGCTTGTATTACAGAATGTTTCGGTTCGGCGGCCGACGGGGCCGGTGCTCCATCAGGTTGACTGGACGCTGGAACCCGGCCAGCACTGGGCCGTGATCGGGCCGACGGGCTCCGGTAAAACGTCCTTTCTGGAAACGCTGTCGGGTCAATTGCCTGTCATTTCCGGCCAATATCAACACACCGGCCCCCTCCGCGACACCGTTGAACGGGTCGCCAACGACTATCGCTTCGACCGGAATGTGTCGGCCGCCGCGCAGTTTTACCAGCAACGCTTCAATGCCGACGCGGCTGCTGAGGCTCCAACGGTGTGGGAGGTTCTCCAGGAACAGGTCCGGCCGGTGGGTACGGTTGATCCGGAATCCGTGCCGCTGCCCCCGCCACGGTATAAGGAAGAATGGTTGCATGAAGTTGCCTCATGGACCCACATCAGTCATTTGCTTCAGCGCCGGTTAACGTCACTCTCGAACGGCGAAACCCGCCGGACGCTGCTGACCCGGTCGTTGCTCAGGCGGCCAAAGGTGCTGTTGCTCGACAATCCCTTTACGGGACTGGATACCGTAAGCCGCGAGCGGCTGCACACTACGCTGGACCGGATCGCCGCCGAAGGTACAAGCCTGATTCTGGTAACGACGGTACGCGATCTGCCCGCCTCTATCACCCATGTGCTGGTGCTGGAAGATGGCCGGGTCACGTACAGCGGCTGTCTCTTATACACATCTCCGAGCCCACGAGACAAGAGGCAAT
>NZ_CAMFHL010000264.1 GCF_945952095.1 uncultured Arsenicibacter sp.
CGGCCGCCGAAAAGTGTGGCTGTAGCGATTCAGCCGTTTCTGGTTGTTTTACCGGACGAGGTTGTGCTGCTGGATACCGGACTGGGTACAACAGAGGCAGGGCAACTAACACTGATCCGGCTGTTACGGGAAGCAGGTTACGGGCCGGAACAGGTCACCAAAGTGATTCTGTCGCATCTTCACAAAGACCATTCGAACGGCGTTGGCTGCTTCGATGAACATGACCGGTTTACGATGGTCTTTCCGAACGCAGTGTATTACATCCAGCGGCGGGAGATGGCGTTCGCGCGCGGGCAGGAGGGCAATCCGTCCTATAACCAGCAATTACTGGCAGCGCTGGACGCTCATCCGCAGGTAACCTGGCTGGATGCCGATGAGGGCATTCTGTCAGCGAACATCACGTATAAGGTTACGAAAGGGCATACGCCGTTTCATCAGGTAGTCTGGGTACAGGATGCCGGACAGACCGCTTTTTTCGGGGCCGACGAGGTACCGCAACTGGGGTACCTGAAGCGTAATCTGGCCTATAAAAATGACTTCGACGGCAAGCAGGGCATGGAACTGCGCAAACACTGGGCCGTTGAGGCAGCTGCACAGGAATGGCAGCTGCTGTTTTACCACGACATTAAACGGGCAACAACGGTGTATATCGCCTGACCTCCGGCTAATATACACGGATGTCCAGGCTGGCCGTATCGTCCTCACCGTTGAAGGAGCCGTTGCCCGGTTTGCTGTCCGGATCGGCCGGACTGGCTGTCATGATCTGCACTTTGTAAATCTGCGTACCGGTACCGGTTACGAGCGTGCTCAGCGAAAAGGATGCACTCTGGCCGGCCGGAATCGCCGGTAAGGATGCAGAAAGCAACCCGTTCTGGAACGTCAGAATAGACGGAGAAGAGTAAAACTGAAGGCCAAACGGAAATTCGCTGCCGACGGTCACATTGGTGGCCGTAGCACCTCCCGCGTTCATTACGGTTACAGTAAATGACACAAGCTGACCCAGCTGTGTAACGCGTTTGTCAGACACTACCAGAACACTTAAATCCGCGACGTCAGGGCCGTTAACCGGCTGATTGGACAGTACGGCCGGCAGCGGCACCTGGTTAGGGTTCGGCGAGACAAATACATCAGAACTTACGTTAACACGCGTCCGGAAGTCAGCCGAGGCCGCATCATCCTGACCGTCGCCGGTACCGGTAAAGGGCTGGCTGTTCGGGTCCGGATTGGAAGAAGCGATGATCTCTGCGGCATTCAGGTAAGTACCGGCCGCCGTTGGCCGTGCCTGAAACGTCCGGATGGCCGTGCTGCCGGCCGCCAGATTAGAAATGGTACCGCTGACAATACCGTTTGCATGCGTCAGCGAAGGGGAGGAAACAAAGCTCAGGTTGGGCGGTAAGCGGTTCTCAAAGCTGACCGTCGTTGCGCTGCCGGGGCCTGAATTTTTAATGCCGATCGTGTAGGTAACCACATCGCTGATTTGTGGCGTCCGGTTGCTGACGACCATGTTCATCGACAGATCGGCATAGGCCAGTGTATTGCTGACGGGAACAAAAACAGTCGTTGCGGCCGATGAGGTACAGGTACCAACGCTGCAGCTGACAGAATACCCCGTCGTAATGGCCGGGCTAACGGCGATTGCGGCGACAGTGGAGCCGGTTGACCAGCGGATCAGGCCACCGCTACAGCCGACGGCATTCAGAATCAGGCTCTGCCCGCTGGTCAGCGTGGCGTTAGCGGGCGAAATGGCAATGGCCGGGGCACTGCCTCCCGAAATAGTCGCGGTGGCCGGTGCTGACAGACAGCCATAGACGGGGTTGACCGCCTGTACGCTGTACGTGCCAGCAGTTGTGACGACGATGCTCTGGGTCGCCGCACCGGTACTCCAGGTGTTGTTAGTGGCGTTACCTGAGGTCAGGGTCACACTGGGCGTAGCACAGAGGGTAGCGCTGGCGGGTGAAATGGTTGGCGTCGCGACCGCAACGTTGGCCGGTACCACCACTGCCGGCGGAAAAAAATACTGATTCTGACTGTTCCGGATGCGGGCGCTGTAGGTTCCCTGACCGGCAGTAATACTCTGGGTGCCCAGACCGATGTCCCATAAATAGCGGGTATAACCGGCAGGCTGGCTAAGCGTCAGCTGATTGCCGCCGGCACAAAAAATGGAGGCCAGTGGCTGCTGCTGCGCCGCATAGGGTGTTGAGGTGGTAAAGAAATTACTGGATACCAAGGCACTTGCCCACGCCAGTGCCACCTTTTGCTGTCCGGAAGGTGAGTAGTGAATACCATCCGGCCGGTCCTGCTGGCTGTTGATCGCTCCCAGATCAGGACCGCGATAGGCATTGTAGCCCGGCGTCTGGATAACATTCAGCTGCGCATCCCGGATATACGGATAAAAACCGGCCGCATAATCCGAAATAGAAACACTCCACGCCAGCGACGGCATGTTGAATTCAGAACGTACTTTGTCGATAACGCCTTTATAATATGTCTGGAGAACGGCTGATGTAACACCGTCGCCCCGGTCATTTTCACCATGCAGGAGCAGGACTCCCCGGATACCGGTCGATGGTGTGTAGAGGTTCATGATACTACGCATGTTGGCATACGGCATCCGCAGGTCATAGCGGATAAAACCATGCTGAAACGGTATATCGTAGGCTGCTTTATAGTTATGCTCCATACTCGAGCCGCCGAAACCGCCGTTGAAGAACAGGACAGGGACGCCCAGCTGCTGCACCAGCAAGTCGCCGAGGTAGCCCCAGAACCAGGCAAACCGCGCAAAGGGAGCAATGCCAACATAGGTGTCGAGGTGAGCGAAGTTGCTGGTCCCGGGCAGGTAAACCGGGTCAGCCGTATTCTCGTAGTTGGACAGACTAACCGACGAGAAATTAGCGCTGTTGTTGTTGTCGTTTAGCCGGATGCAACTCACACGATCATCGGAAGCCCCGCTGAGGGTAGGACAGGCATTGTCTGTACTGCCACTGGTATTATCAATGCAGGTAGACCCCTGCGCATCCGAGTGCCCCATAATGGCCAGTACCTCGCCGACGCCGAAGCGCTGGAGCGTGTCGCGGGCCACGACCGTGTTGTTACGAAGACCTTTGACGATAATCTGCCACCAGCCACCGGCCAGCGTCATGGTACTGGTGAATTGCCCGTTTGCCGGATTGTTCAGCAGTAAGACGTTTGTGCTGGCAGCGCCCGACATCCGGTTGATGACATCAAACGTAATCTGATCGAGCTGCTGATTGAAACTACCCGCCACCTGTACCGTGGCCTGGTTGCTGTTACTCCGCTGCACCACCATCCGTTCGGTCGGATAGGTAATATGAATCTGCGCGAGGATGGGCAGAGGGAAGGCCAGTACGATTAAAAATAACCAGGTAAAGGTAATTCGCTGCATTCGGGAAGTCAGAAACGTAAGGATAATGAATGGATTTGACAAAAGTAATCTATCACTTGACTTATCAAGCAGGTAAGGCCGGAAAAAAGACAGCGCAGGCTAAGACACGCCGACCCTGCCGGTGTCGTAGTTTAATAGTTTAATGTGAATACATGTAGCTGAATGTCAGTTTGATAGGTGTAGCCTAGCTGCATGCCATAACGGCGGGCAACCTGTCCGGCAATGGCCAGACCAAGGCCGGTGGAGTCGGGGCGGGCCGGATTTTTTACAAACCGGCCGAACAGCTGATCCTCCGGAAACGGTAGCGGCAGGCCGGCATTCCGGGTTATAAACGAGCTGTTGGTCAGTGTAATCCGGACTGTGCTGTAGGCGGCGGCATGCACCATGGCGTTTTTGAGCAGATTACTGAACATGACATCGGCAAGGTAAGGATTAAGAGACCGGGTCACGTCCGGCGCAATCGTAAACTGCCAGTCGAGGCCCCGGTGAGCGGCGTACGGTGCAAACAGCCGGCACTGCTGCTCGGCCAGACTACTCAGGTTAACCGGTTCCAGATCGGCAAACTGCTGATTCTCTACTTTAGTCAGCAGGAGCAGGCTTTTGTTGAGGTGGACCAGCCGCCGGACCGAGCTCTGGGCAGATTCCATCAGCGTAACCTGTTCTTCGGTGAGCGGTTCGGTGCCCAGCAACCGGTCGAGATCGGTGGTGATAATGGCCAGCGGCGTCTGGAGTTCGTGGGCGGCGTGTTCGGTAAAGGCTTTCTGGAGCTGGTATTGCTGTTGCAGGTTGTGGCCCATGTCATTCAGCGTAGCACTCAGGTGGTTGAATTCGGCCACGCTGCTGCCCGAAAACCGGACCGGTTCCGGCGCATCCAGCCGGAAAGCGCGTAACTGCTCAATCAACGTGAAAAAAGGCGTCCAGAGTCGCCGTGATACCCAGCTGTTCAACAGCACCAGCAAACCGAGCAGCAGAATGAACCCGCCGCTGACGACCACCGACAGCAGCCGCGCAATTTCGTCAAATTCGCCCATTGCCTGCTTAACCACCACCAGGTAATGCCGGCCGTTGACGGCGACGGTCGCTTTGAGCTGCCGGACCGGCACCGGATTATGCTCGCGCCAGTCATAGCCGGTCGTGTCGGAATAAACAGGAGCCATGACCCGTCCGCCCGGAATTGGCTCTATATGCGGATTATTGAGCAGATGGCGGTCTTTACCGATCGCCACCTGCTGCCGGATCAGTTGCCGGTTAATGTAGGCCAGATCACTGCTGAGCTGTTCGTCAATTTCGTAATAAATCCCGCGCCGGATGAGTGTGTCGAACAGCCAGCCGCCGCCGATCGCTACCGGAAGCATGACAAGCAGGAGATAAAGCAGGGTTTTCCGGAGCAGGCTCATGCGGTTTTACTGAATAAATAGCCTGCGCCGTAGCGCGTCCGGATGTAGTCGGGACAGCCGCCGTCGATGAGCTTCCGGCGCAGGTTTTTGATGTGTGTATAGAGAAAATCGTGCGAATCGGCACCGTCCATGTAGTCGCCCCAGACGTATTCGGCAATGGCGGCTCTGGTCAGCAGGCGATTGGGGTTGGCCATAAAAAAGACCAGCAACTGGTATTCTTTCTCGGTCAGGTCGATGGTCTGGTGCCTGACCCTGACCTGATGCGACAAGGAATCTACGGTAATGTCGCCGAAGGTGATCAAATTATTACCTCCGAAAAAGCGGCGGCGCAGTACTGATTTAATCCGTGCGTTCAGTTCGGGCAGGTGAAAGGGTTTGGTGATGTAGTCGTCGGAGCCCAGTTCCAGACCCAGTAATTTATCGTCCAGCGAATCTTTGGCGGAGATGATAATGAGGCCGGATGTTGTTGCCTCTGAGCGGGCAGATTTAGCGTTAAGTTGCCGGATCAGGTCCAGCCCGTTGCCGTCGGGCAGGCCAATATCGAGCACAATGCAGTCATAGTCGTAATCGTGCAGGGCTGTGGCTGCCCTGGCGTATGTCGTTGCCGTCGTGACCACGTAGTGTTCTTCTTCCAGAAACCGGCGGATGGCACTTACCAGTGCGGGTTCATCCTCAACAAGCAGAATTTTCATCTGAAAACCTTAGTCCAACCCCGCTCCTTCGTGCAGAGCGGGGCTTTCATGCTCCGGAGTGTTTTGATAAAGCATGACGTTTAGCACAGAACAAGTTACCAAATCTGGCAATAAAATCTGAAGTGATTCTGTAGTGCTGCTTCAGATTTGCTTCAAAAAGCAGCCTTAGATTTGGGTCGTTACTCTTGATGAATGTCTATGCGCCGTTTATGTCTCCTTAGTTTGCTGTGGCTGCCGGCCGGTACGCTGCTGGCCCAGTCGACCAGTGTCACGCTTTCCGGACTGGTGCGGGAAAGTAAAACCAAAACCGCATTACCCTATGCCAGCGTTACGGTCATGAATGCCCGTGACAGTGTCTTTGTGACGGGCTCGATCACGAAGGAAGATGGCCTGTTTTCGGTCGGACCGGTTAAGCCGGGGGAGTACCGCCTCCGCATTTCGCTGGTCGGCTACCAGACACAATATCAGTCTGTACTGGTGGGCAAAGCCAGTGATTTTCTGACTGTCGGGGTGGTTGAGCTGCCGGAGGTGGTCAGCCAGTTAGCAGAAGTCGTGGTATCGGCAAAGGCTGATGCCGTGGCAGCGACGATGGATAAAAAAACCTTTACTCTCGCCGACAACCTGAGCCAGGCGGGCGGTTCGGCACTCGAAGCGATGAAAAACCTGCCGGGTATCACCGTCAGCGGCGACGGGCAGGTGCTGCTGCGGGGCAGTGACCGGGTGATGGTACTGGTAGACGGCCGGCAAACGGCACTGACTGGCTTCGGCAATCAGTCGGGACTGGCCAATATTCCGGCGTCGGCCATTGAAAAAATTGAGATCATCAACAATCCGTCGGCCAGATTCGACGCCAACGGTAATGCGGGTATTATCAATATTATCTTTAAAAAAGAACGGAAAGAGGGATTCAACGGCAAAGTCGGGCTGGCGGCCGGACTGGGTGCATTGTGGGTAAAACGGGAAAACTACCCGACCATTCGTCCGCAGTATCAGGCCACGCCGAAAATTAACCCTTCGGTGTCGCTGAATTACCGGAAAAACAAGGTTAATCTCTTTTTACAGGCCGATAACCTGTATACGCAGACGCTCAATAAAAACGAATTTACGGACCGCTATTACGACGACGGGCAGGTGGTGCGCCAGCAACTGAAACGCAACCGCAACACCAATATCGTGACGGTAAAGAGTGGTCTCGACTGGTTTCTTGACGAACAGAATACCATAACCGTGTCGGGCCTGTTCAGCAGTGAACGGATTATTGACCGGGGCGACGAACCGTTTTTCGACAAAACCCTGACGGAGCGCCTGCGCCTGTGGCAGTTTCTGGAAGACGAAATCAAAACCACGGCTACCGCGACGGCGAACTGGCAGCATAAATACCGGCAGCCGGGCCGGTTGCTGAACCTCGGACTGAATTACACCTTCCACCGCGAAGACGAAAAATACTTCTTTGACAACATTTACCCGACGTTTCAGGGGCGGGACTCCTTTAAGCTGCTGTCCGACGAAAACGTAACGGATCTGACCCTCGACTATGTGCAGCCGCTGCGCTACGGCCGGTTCGAAACCGGCGCCAAACTGCGTCGCCGGACCATTCCGACCAACATGCAGTTTTTTCAGGGGCTGAACTCGCCGCTTGACGCCAACGCCGGCGGGTGGGCCACATACCGCGAAGTGATTCCGGCGGTGTATGGAAACTACCTGATCGAAACCCGCAGGTTTGATGTGGAGGCCGGTCTCCGGCTCGAATATGTGGATCTGAACTATGAGGTGAACCCGAACCACAACACCTACAAAAGCGATGGCTACCACTATGCGCAGCCGTTCCCGAATGTCCGGCTGGCGTGGAAGCTCAACAGCAACAACCGCCTTTCGTTGTTTGTCAACCGCCGTGTTGACCGCCCGAACGAAGTGGATATCCGGATTTTTCCGAAATACGACGATGCGGAGATCATAAAAGTCGGCAATCCGGGGCTGCGGCCTCAGTTCACCACCTCGGTTGAACTGGGTTACAAAACCAACTGGACGGGAGGTTATCTCTATGGAGCACTTTACCACAAGGAAATGCAGGCGACGATCACGCGGATCGGGACCATTGTGCCCGGCAGTACATTGATCTACAATGTATTCCAGAATGCGGGCCGGAGCCGGAGTTCGGGTGTGGAGGTGATGGTGTCGCAGTCGGTTGATACGTGGGGTACTCTTAGCCTGAACATGAACGGGTATCAGAATACGATTGATGCGTTCAGTGTTATCAACAAGTACCCGGTGGTTAGCCCATACACGGAACCGCGGCAGCAGTTGTTTTCCGGCAGCGTAAAACTGAATGGTCAGTTTAAACTACCCAATAAACTGGAGGCTCAGTTTACGGCCCTTTATCAGGCGCCTGACCTGGTGCCGCAAGGCAAGGTCTATGCCCGGTTCTCGGTTGATGCGGGAGTAAAAAAGGTCATTCAGCAGGGAAAAGGAGAGGTGTTCCTGAATGCCACGGACTTGTTTAATACCCTGAAAATCCGCCGTGAGGTGCAGGGTAACGGCTTCCATTACACCAGTACCGACTATTACGAAACGCAGGTAATCCGCGTCGGCTACGCCCGTAAGTTCTGACAGGGATATTTTTGACAGGATTACAGGATGAGCAGGATAGCCTGGATCATGTTAATCCTGTCAAAAACAATGTTAAAAAAAACTGTCAGAAAACCTCGCCGAAATTAAAATACAGGCCATGGGAGCCATCGAGGCCCAGCCCATAATCAATGGCGATGTTGGTGCCCGATAATTTGTTTATGCGGATGCGCAACCCGGCGCCGAACGCAGGAGCGACCCGGGCAAACCGCACCCGTTGCTCGGTGAGTGATGACGACAGGTTCGGCTCGCTGACCGTTTGTGCATTCGCAAACAGCACCCCGCCAAACAGCCGGTCGGCGGTAATGCCGAACCGGAATTCAGCTTCGGCATACAGCAGATTTTTGCCCCGGAACCGCCCCTGAATGTAGCCCCGCCCTGTGTTGCTGAACGTATCCCAGCCCGTTGACGGTAAATCCAGGAATGGCGGATTGCCGCTTACTGTCAGTACATTATACGACCAGAGTCCCAGAATGTTCTCCGGCCGCCGGACCGAAAGCGGAATGTACTTACGCGCATCGAGCCGGAACATCGTACTGGGTTGCTGACTGCCCAGCCACGTGAGATTTTGCCGGATAATGGCGTTGGCATAGACCCCTTTAACGGCGTTGATGGCATTCGGACGGTTGTCATAGAGCAGGTTCATGACCAGTCCGGAGGTGACTGACCGGCCGGTTACGCCGTACGGGTAGCGCGAAATCCGGACAAATTCGCGGTAGGCGTTATAACTGTCGATATTCCAGTGCAGGTCGAGTTCGTAGCCGGGACCCAGAAACAGGTTCGGCCTGATTTGCCGGAGCGCCGTAGCATAGAGCCGCAGGTATTCATAATCCATATTGATCTCCCTGGTCGTACGGGTAAACATGCCGAGTCCGTAAGTCGATTGCGGGTAATGCATCACCCGCAGGTCGTTCGTGATTTTCCACTTGTTTTCGGGAAGCCAGTAGTTGAGCGTACTGTTAAACAGGAGCTGATTGTTTTTGGTGTAGGTAATGGCTGTCAGCAGAGTAGAGACGTTAGCCTCGGGCCGCTGGAGTGCAATGCTGACGGGTATCTGCGCCAATAGACCCGTCTGAATGGTATAGCCGATCTGCGGTACAACCAGAATCAGTGGCCGCCCTTCCTGAAGCCGGTTCAAGTCCCGTTCTTTCACCATTTTCCGGGGCAGTACCTGCTGAAAGACATCGATCAGATCACGCTGCGGTACGATTGACGATATGGTGGCAGAAGAATCCGGGTTAGCCTGACTAAAACCTGCTGTACACATTAGCCACATGCATAGCCAAAGTACGCAGGTATTTCTGTTTATCTGTATTATTTTATTCTGTCTGTTTTGTGTCACGTATGTACCGGGAAAACCGGAGTAGTAATAGTACAAACCGCCAATTTAAGGGTTTTAATGCGTCCTTCACTAAAAGACAAAATCAGGAATGGATTAAAAGTTAATTATAAATTAATTAAATGTTTTTTAATGCTGCTGGTTAGATAAAGTAGTAGTAGTATTTTTTTTGTATTTAATAACAGGTGGTGTATTTACTTAATCTGCTTTTGTTTAGATCGTAAACGATGCTGATATGCCGGAAAAGTATTGTTGGTCAGTTGGTTTTACTATGTGCTTATCAGGATTAACTAAAAAATGTACGATTTATTTAGGTGTAAACTGTTGATTTAAAGTTGTTTGTGTTTTTTAATCTGATTATTGATAAATATAAATTAAAGTTGATTTGTTTGTTTTTGGGACCTGTATTAAAACAGAAAGGATTAATATAATTTTCAGGATTTTATAAGATTTTTTTAATCATAAATAAGGTAAAATCAAGGCTGTTGATGTGTAGTTTTACCGCTGTACTCTACATGTAATTTCTCCCCTTTCTATTCTTAACTAACTTGTAT
>NZ_CAMFHL010000265.1 GCF_945952095.1 uncultured Arsenicibacter sp.
TGGGTATGAAGTGGAAGACGTTTTCCTGAAAATCATTCGGCGATCACACCTCCGATTCGTTCGCTTACCACGTTCAGTTGCCCGGCAGGACTTCAGATGAGGGGAAAGGGTACGTACCGTGGGATCGTAATAACATTACCGGACCAATGATTCCATTGATCAGCGTCGTTACGGGCTCGCCTGATTCTGTTTTTCACGCTAAACATGCCAAACAAAAATACTTAAACCTGGAGGGATTGTAAAGCAGTTTCCACAGTTTTACGTGTGAAAGGTTTACCGATAAAAAAGTCGGCCCCCTGCTCGGATGCCCGTCTTCTTTCTGCAAGCCCGTCAAAAGCGCTGATCATAATGACTTTTGTTTCATTATGCGTTCCTTTTATGTTGGGCAGCAGATCAAAGCCAAGCCCGTCGGGCAGGTTAAGATCCAGAAACACAGCATCAAAATCCTGTGTCCGAAGGCAGCGACGCCCTTCTTCTAAAAAATGTGCACAAGTTGCCTGATACCCCATACGACGGAGTAAGCCTGATAATAATAAACAAATATCAGCCTCATCATCGACGATCAGGACACGTTTTACGGTGTTCATATTACTTATAACGGCTGGTCTAAATTGCTGTCCCGCGCCTATTCCCATTGTCCTCTCCACAAGCCATGTATTTTACGGTACTTCATTATAGTATTATTAAATAATGTGCCTAAATATGTAAGTACACTTAAAAAAAGCATCTGATGCCGTCTAAATGCCAATATACTAGCCAGTTAGCCATAATTTTATATTCTTTATGCTTGTTTAAGTTTTATTAAACAAACCCCAACCGCGTCGATTCTCCACACTTTAGTTTCTACACATGTGGATTTTTTTCTACACTCCTACCGAGTAAACCCGCTGTATGATTTGGTTACTATTTATTTTTTTTGGCCCTTTTTGTTTGATTTACAAGGTATTCAGCCCTCTATAGCCTATAATTCTTCTCTATTGACCATTGTTGGCATAACTTTTTCTACATGTGTCTTTGTAAGCGAGACAGAGTGGTAGAACTTACCCCAAAACTGATTTACTCAACGTCAGTCTGATTTACTCAACAACGTTAACGTTATGGGAAACCTCTTGTATACAATCGCTGTGATACTGATCATCATTTGGCTGCTGGGGTATTTTGGCTTTGGCGGGTTTGGATTAGGAAATCTAATACATGTGCTGCTGGTGATTGCGATTGTCGTGGTGCTACTTCGGTTAATCCGCGGGCGAGGGGTTTGAAAAAGAACTTAATGCTATAGATTGCCTTGGCAATCAACAAGATAGCGGTACCTTTTTTAGTGGTACAAACAATTTTAGGTGGTTTCATTTTAGGTTAAGTACAAGTTACGGTGGGTACAAAATCCCCGGGCCATCATTGAGCCCGGGGATTTTTGTTTATTGCCGCCAGGTACCGGCTGCAGTACCTGACGGGTATAGATTAGTCTTCGGCTTCACGGGCCTTTTCAACTTTCTCCTGCGCTTCTTCCAGATCATCTCCCTCGGGTTCAGGCCGGTCTGCCGCACGGGCCGGATCAGGTGCATACATAAATGTAGCCAGAATCGGGAAATGGTCTGACCCACAGTTAGGCAGTTTTTTCAGGGATAATAGCTGGAAATGGTGCGACACAAAAATATGGTCGAGCGGCCACCGGATGAAAAAATAACGGGCGTGAAACGTACTGTAGAGCCCCCGCCCGATGCGCGGATCGAACAGGCCGCTGAGCCGCTGGAACAGTCGGGTAGTATGTGACCAGGCCACATCATTCAGATCACCGGCCACAATAACGGCGCCTGCCTTTTTCCGGGCCTCCCGCCCTACCAGTACCAGCTCGGCATCGCGCTCCGTCGACCGGTAGTGCTCGGTCGGGCTGGGCGGCATCGGGTGTACCCCGTAAAAATTCACCCACACACCCGACGGCAACTGTACCTGCGTATAAATTGACGGAATATCTTCCTGAATCAGAAAACGAAGCTCATCGTTCCGGATGGGCAGCTTTGAATAAAACAGCATACCATACGTGTTTTCCAGCGGCATCAGAATGCGGTAGGGATACTGCTCCTCAATAGAGTCAAGCGCCTGCTTCCATGCATTATTTGCCTCCAGTACCATCAGTATATCCGGTTCGTAGCGTTTTACCAACGATTTAACTTCCGGCATGTGTGTGTTATACATATACACATTGGCCGTCAGAATCCGGATACTGTTGGCTTCTACACGCTCTTTTTCCTGTTGTATACGCCTGAAACGCGGTACCTGTACCGGTTTCAGCGGCGTATAGGGATAAATCAGCCAGCTCTGGTAGCCCAGTCCGGCAACCAGCCCAACCGGTATCCAGAGCCCGCCCCATTGTCCGGCATAGCCCTCCGCCAAATAGGCGGCAAGGCCGATAAGTCCCATAATGGCCAGCTGCAGATGCGGAAAGTCCCAGATACGGATCCACCAGTAATCAAGCCGGATCAGGTGTGCAAAAGAACCAAAGATGACAAAACCGGCGTATACGGCCAGTGCTACGTCCATGTAGGGCATAATCGTGTTGTTCAGGAATGATGGTAAACTTCATTGACCGTAACTAATAAACGGGCCTTTTGGCTTAAAAAGTTAGCACATTCCTTGCAGACACAAAAGCCGCACCCGTTCAGGTGCGGCTTGTTAAACGTACGCAGTATAGTAGTGTAAGCCGCTGACTGATACTACTCAACGCGGCAGCAAAGCTGGAATCAGTCACGCCGGGTGATGTCTCCCCCGCCCGATTCACTTTTTGAAATCACTTTCGGTGAACCATAGTAGTAAATATCACTGCCGCCGGAAGCCCGCATTTTAATTTCCTTCGTGGCCTGAACATAGGCATCGGAGCCGCCGCTGGCGCTTACCATACAGATTTCGGAGGTCAGCTGCCGCGCATCCAGATCAGCACCACCGGAGCTTTCGGCCGTAAGCACTTTGGCTGAGCCGCGCAGTTTGGCATCGGCACCGCCCGAAATATCGACGATAAGCCGGTCAGCTTTCAGATCAAGTTTTACGTCTGAACCGCCGGATGCGTCAATCGACAGATTATCAAACGACAACGTACCTTCTGAAAACAGGTCGGCCCCGCCCGAGGTGCGGATATTGTTCAGCTGTTTAAACGTCAGATAAACTTTTACATACCGGTCGCGGCCCCAGTTGAAGCCCCACGACCGGTCAGTCGACAGACGCAGCACGCCGTTCCGGGTCTCTACTTTTACTTCGTCCTTATCAAACCCTTTAGCTTCAATACTCAGGCTTTCACGGTTTCCCTGACTCAAATACACGTCAATACCGTGGCTTACCTGCAAGCCGTTGATACCGGAAATGTGCTGACTTGACTTCCAGCTTTGCGCCATTACTGAAAAACCGGCCAGTAGCAGGCATACGGATAAAGCGGTCCTTTTCATGTTCGTATCGGGTTTAGTATCTGTGTTTGAGCAATTTATAAAAACTATCGTTCTTCTGACGTATCCGGGCAAAAAACAACCGGTACAGAGCGTGTGTTGGTCTATGCCCTTACAAAGAAAGCGGTTCAGGAACACCGGCGTCACCATTTTCCACAAACGGTTGCAATGTATCAACAGATGGCCGTATACGCCGATAAAGCACATATTTCAGTGCCCCGGGCGTACAGAAAACCATTTCCGGAAAATCACTGTTAGGTAGTTGACTATCTTTAAACGCATGAGCTACCGAAGCCTAAAAGCAAAAGAACTTCTCAAAATCAACACCCTTGGTGAATTGAAAGCAGCAGGCTATCAGCCTCGCTCGATTAAACAGGAACTCAGAGACAACCTGATCGAAAAAATAAAGCGTGAGGAAGCTGTCTTCCCGGGCATCTGGGGATACGAAGAAACCGTTATTCCGGATGTAGAACGCGCCATTTTGTCGATGCACCACATCAACCTGCTGGGTCTGCGCGGGCAAGCCAAAACGCGGATTGCCCGGCTGATGATTAACCTGCTCGATGAATACATTCCCGTGGTCGACGGTTCTGAGTTAAACGATGATCCGCTGCAGCCGCTCTCGCGTTTTGCACACGATCTGATTGCCGAAAAAGGCGATGAGACGCCTGTTTCGTGGATGCACCGGAACGACCGGTACACCGAAAAACTGGCAACTCCTGACGTATCGGTGGCTGACCTTATCGGCGATGTTGACCCGATCAAAGCCGCTACCCTGAAGCTGCCTTACTCCGACGAACGGACCATCCACTTCGGCCTGATTCCGCGTTCGCACCGCTGCCTGTTTGTTATCAACGAGTTACCCGACTTACAGGCCCGTATTCAGGTGTCGCTGTTTAATATCCTTCAGGAAGGCGATATTCAGATCCGTGGCTTTAAACTCCGGTTACCGCTGGATATTCAGTTTGTCTTTACGGCCAACCCGGAAGACTATACCAATCGTGGCAGTATTGTAACGCCGCTGAAAGACCGGATCGACAGCCAGATTGTGACGCACTATCCGAAGTCGATTGAGATCGGGCGGAAAATTACGCAGCAGGAAGCCATCATCAAGACCGAGCAGAAAGGCATGGTGAAAACCAATGACCTCGTGGCTGATCTGATCGAACAGGTGGCGATTGAAGCCCGTGAGAGTGAATACGTTGATGCCAAAAGCGGCGTCTCGGCCCGTATGACCATTTCGGCTTTTGAAAACCTGGTGTCGGCTGCCGAACGGCGTGCACTGATCAACGGTGAAAAGGAAACCTATGTCCGCGTATCGGATCTCTACGGTGTGGTACCGGCGATTTGCGGTAAGGTCGAGCTGGTTTATGAAGGCGAAGTAGAGGGGCCGGTCATTGTGGCACAAAGCCTGATCGGAAAAGCCATCCGGAACCAGTTTCTGCAGTACTTCCCGAATCCGGAGAAAGCCAAAAAGGACAAACGCGGCAACCCGTACAAGAAAATCACGGACTGGTTCAGCGACGGCAACACCATGGATATCCTGAGTGATCTGCCGAACCGCGATTATGAAGCCCGTCTGCGTACCATCGACGGCCTCGACGATCTGGTCGATGACCTGATGCCGCGCCTGACCAAAACCGAGAAGCTCTTTATGATGGAGTTTGCCCTGCACGGCATTGCCGAGCACTCGCTTATTGGTAAAAAGGCACTCGATACCGGCCTTCAGTTTAAGGATTTGCTGGGGTCGATGTTTAACCCCGACAGCGCCTTCGGTCAGGACGATGACGACGATGATGATGATAAGTACTGATAATCGGCCATTGGCAATTGCCGGATGACAATACACGAACAGTTTATGCTCCGCGCCCTTGAGTTAGCCGCTCTCGGGCGCGGTTTTGTTAGCCCCAACCCGATGGTGGGCTGTGTTATCGTTTACGAAGCGCCGGGACAGGAGCCACGGATTATCGGCGAAGGCTGGCACCGGCAATACGGCAGCTGGCATGCTGAGGTAAACGCGGTCCGGTCAGTGGCGTCGGCAGACGAAGCACTGCTGCCCGAATCGACAGTATACGTAACGCTTGAGCCCTGCTCTCATTTCGGCAAAACACCGCCCTGCGCCGATCTGCTGATCAGCAAGCGGGTTAAGCGCGTTATCTGCTGCAACGACGACCCGAACCCGCTGGTGGCCGGTAAAGGCTTTCAGAAACTCCGCGATGCCGGTATTGAGGTGATTACCGGCGTGCTGGCCGAACAGGGGCGCCGGTTAAATGCCCGTTTCTTTACGGTGATGGAGCAGCAAAGACCCTTTATTCTGCTCAAATGGGCCGAGACCGCCGATGGTTATCTAGCTGGCCCTGACTTCCGGCAAGTGCAGATTTCGGGGCCGATGGCGCAGCGGTTTGTGCATCGCTGGCGTACGGAAGAAGATGCCATCATGGTTGGCACCAATACGGCACGGCACGATAACCCGCGGCTCAACGTACGCCTGTGGCCTGCCCAACCCGAACAACAGCCTGTCCGGATCGTAATCGATAAAAACGGCACATTGCCGGCAACACTGCACCTGCTTGATGGTTCACAGCCGACACTGATCTACGCCTTGACACAACCACAGGATACCCGGCAGGGCGAGGTTATTGTACTCAATCCGGATCAGGAATTTCTGCCGCAGCTACTGGCGGACCTGCACAAACGGAAGGTTCAATCGGTGTTGGTTGAAGGCGGCACCACGTTGCTGAATTCGTTGCTCGATGCCGGTCTGTGGGATGAGATGCGGGTTTTCCGGTCACCGAACCTGCTGGGCGGCGGCATCAAGGCCCCGACTATACAAGGTACGCTGCTCAGCCGCGAACCGGTCGGCGACGATGAGTTGTGGACGCTGGTTAAGCCGTTGTAGACGAATATTGGTGACACGACTTTGACACCTGGTCGTGCCACCAATAACCAGTAATCGTTACACGGCCCAGACGCCTTTGATTCCCAGATTCGCATCGATCTGGACGAGGTTGGCCATGTAGCCCGGTGCAATTTTGCCCAGCTGATGGCCCATCCCAATGATTTCGGCCGGCGTAGTCGACGCCATCCGTAAAACATCCATTAACGGTAGCCGTGCCTTTTCGACACAGACCTTTACCGCATCCAAGAGCGTAATCGACGAACCGGCCAGTTTACCATCCTGGTTGGTATATCGTCCGAGGCCAGGCTCTACCTGCTCGTACCGGATGATAAAGTCTTCAAAATCCAGACTGGCGCGGGGGCCTGCCGGATTGCCCGGACTGGCAAAAGTCGCGTCAGAAATCAGGAACAGACGGTCGCCCAGTTGTTTGTGCGCCACTCGGATCGCTACCGGATCACAGTGAAAGCTATCGGCAATGAGGCTCGACCGCACCGTCGGATGGTCGAAAACAGCCCCGACAACGCCTGGCTCACGGCTCTCAAACCCACGCATGGCGTTGAACAGGTGCGTAGCCAGCGGGATACCGGCCGTAAAGGCACTCGTTGCTTCTTCGTACGTTGCATTGCTGTGACCCAAGGACAACAGACATCCTTCAGGCTTGTAGGTCTGAATATGCAGCAACTGCATTTCGTCAAAAACTTCTGTCGCGATGGTGATGATTTTGATGACCCCCTCACCCTTATCAAACAGTTCGTCCAGCTCGTCTTCATCGGGTTGCCGCACGTAATTTGCGCTGTGGGCACCGCGTTTAACGGGGTTGATGTACGGGCCTTCAACATGCAGTCCCAACACGCCGAACGGCTCTTCGGCCTGCACCTCACGCACTGCCTCAATCGCCCGCAGAATGACATCATGCGACGTTGAGTAAAGCGTGGGTACCACCGATGTAGTGCCTGCCGAACGGTGCGTATCCAGGATATGCCGTACGGTGTCTGCCGTCGGCGATTCGTTCAGGAAAGTCTCCGCACCGCCGTAGAGCTGGAGGTCAACAAAGCCTGGCACGAGGTAATCACCATGCAGGTCAATCACGTCTTCACCCTCCTCAACAACCAGTCCTTCGACCGGTACTGGAGCCACTTCGGTAATCCGGCCATCGGCTACGCGAACGAAGACATTAGATACTAAATCATTCCCGGTAAAAACCGTGGTATTCGTAAAAATCATCGTGTTAATTTGTTTGCCAGATTTCCCAGGCCTTCTCGGCTTGCAGAACCAGCATTTCCAGTCCGTTCATGACGTGCGCTCCCTGCGCAAGGCCCTTCTTCATAAAAAGCGTTTCGGCCGGATTATATACCAGATCATACAACCAGTGCCGGTCCGTCAGCTGCTCATACGGTAATTCCGGCGCGGCATCAACGTTCGGATAAGTTCCTACCGGCGAGCAGTTGACAATCAGCTGGTACTGCTTAATGACCGCCGGCAATTCACTATACGTCAGGTTATCAGCCGTTTTGGTACGCGACACCATTTTGTGGCTGATGCCCAGATCTGTCAGTGCCGCCACGACCGCCTTCGACGCCCCCCCCGTGCCAAGAACCAGAGCGTGGAGCGGAGAGCGGAGAGCATAGGGCTTAGCGTCTGCCACCCCTTGCTCTTCGCTCTCCGCTCCACGCTCTAAACTCATCCACGCTTCCAGCGATTGGCGGAAACCGTAATAGTCCGAATTAAAGCCGGTTCGGGAGCCATCGTCCTCAAGCCGGATGACGTTCACCGCGCCTACTTTTTCGGCTGAAGCATCGAGCTGGGTCAGGAAAGGTAACACGGCTTGTTTATGCGGGATGGTAACGTTCAGGCCACGCAGGTTGGGCAAGTCCAGCAGTTCGGGCAGCGCTGTCGCCACATCCGGCATTTCGAACAGGTCGTAGCGGCAGCCGGTGATGCCTTCGCGGGCGAATTTTTCGGTAAAATATTTTTGGGAAAACGAATGGGTCAGCGGAAAACCAATCAGGCCGAAACGTGTCATACGCGTGTGTACCGGTTAAATTTCCGGCAAGATTATCTGCTTTTGCCAGGATTAACAAGGAGAACAGTGAATCTTTTACCCTAACACATCCAATTCGTTTCACAAAAAATGATGGTGGATAATCATGGCTGATTTTACA
Source organism: uncultured Arsenicibacter sp. (assembly GCF_945952095.1). Classification (GTDB taxonomy): domain Bacteria; phylum Bacteroidota; class Bacteroidia; order Cytophagales; family Spirosomataceae; genus Arsenicibacter. Next base: position 8,493 of record NZ_CAMFHL010000265.1, read on the forward strand.
CATGAGCGTTCAACTTGTGGCGTTTCTCCAAACCTGATCTACCTCTTTTAACCACATAGGCACATAGAAAACATAGTTTTTCTTATGTGCTCTATGTGCCTATGTGGTCAACATATTTAAATCCATTTTTTACAACAAAACGGCCTGTCCGTCGTGCATAAGCAGACAAACAGGCCGTAGAATACTCTGTATGAGACGTTGTTATTTCAGCATGGTCAGATCGTAGAGCATGTACCAGTCTTCGTGCGACAGCTTAATATCAGCCGCGTTTACGGCGTTGCGGATACGCTGCTCCGACAAAGAACCAATGATCGGCAAGGTACCAAGCTGATAAAGCCAGGCCACCGCAATCTGCTCGACGTTCGCATTGTGCTTCTGACCGATTTCTTCCAGCTTTGTCCGCAGCAGTACCGCTTTATGGTCGTTACCGCTCAGGATACGGCCACCGGCCAACGGAGCCCATGCGAGTGGTTTGCTGAAACGCTGCTTGATGAAGTCGATCCGGCCATCTTCGAGGGCCGATGTATTTACCAGATTCAGCTCAATGTGGTTAGTCACAATCGGTTGCAGCAGACTCGACTCCAGCAGCTGGTGCTGAAATACCGAAAAGTTGCTTACCCCCAAATGACGGATTTTTCCGGCATTCACCATCTCCGTCAGCACATGCGCCGTTTCTTCCGGATTGCTCAGCATATCCAGATGATTCAGCAGAAATATATCCAGGTAATCCGTCTGCAGGTTACGCAGTGAATTTTCAACGCTTTTGGTGATGTATTCGCGGGTATTGTCGTAATATGTAAAACCCGCTGCCGACGTCCGGACACCGCACTTACTGAAGAGCACAAGGTCTTCCCGACGGATTGACTTCTGCTTAATGACCTGGCCGAAATAACCTTCTATGGCACCATTTCCGTAGTTATCGGCATGGTCGAAGGTATTGATACCCAGTTCGAGGCACAGGTTAACGACTCGTTCCATGGTGCCGACCGTTTCAGCACCTTTATCTTCCCAGCGCCAGAAGCCGTAGATGGCTTCGGTTACTTTCGGGCCGGAATCGCTTAAATATACTTTTTTCATTGGTCTACGGTTTTTCAGGTATGATCTGATCAGGCCTCAGTACGGCGCATTTTGCGTTTTACCACTTCATAGACCATTGGCAGCACCGACAAACCAATGATTCCGAACACGACCAGTTCAAAGTTCTTCTGAACAATTTCAATGTTACCGAAGAAAAAGCCCAGCAGTGTGATAAGCACCACCCAAAGAACAGCACCAAAGATACAGAACCGGATATACGTGCCGTAGTTCATGCTGCCGGCTCCGGCCACAAACGGTGCAATGGTCCGGACAATCGGAATGAAGCGGGCGATAATTACCGTCCGTCCGCCGTATTTCTGGTAAAACTGTTCAGTCTCCGTGATGTATTCCCGTTTAAAAAACAGGATCCTCTCCCGCATTTTGATCTGGGCACCCAGTTTCTTACCGACAAAATAATTTACGTTATCCCCCATCAG
>NZ_CAMFHL010000266.1 GCF_945952095.1 uncultured Arsenicibacter sp.
GCCGGCCAGACGGGTACTTACCCGCTGGCCGGTTTTTTATTGAATGCCGTTGGATCAACCATTACCCGGAATACGTATTTAATTCCACAACCAGCTTGAATACGCGATAAATTGCTCCAATGTAAGTAATTGACAATAAGGGTAGTAATTAGCTGTTGTCGGGAAACGAACAGTTGGTACAGATTTTATGCAGAGGATAGTTGCCAGTCTGATGGCTGCCTAGTATCGTCTACTTAAAACAACATGAACATGAACAAGCTGTACACCTCCTGCCGGGAAGTACCTGACTGCCCTTCGCATCCGTTAGCATTACCAATTCTACAAATCTGCCATTTCCTGAAACACCAAAACATGGGAATCGCATGGTAACGCAGATGGATGTTCCGCACAAAGCACATCCGGCCGTAAGTAGTTTACGGGCTCTTGATGGCGCCAATTTCTTTCTGGCCGATGTCCGCGACGGCCTCGGTCCGTATCTGGCCATTTACCTGATGACTTCGCTGCACTGGAATGCACAGAATATCGGTATTGCCATGTCGGTGATGGGTGTGGCAACGGTCATCGCTCAAACGCCTGCCGGAGCCCTGGTCGACCGGACAACCCGGAAGCGGCAGTACTCCATTATTGCCTCCGGGCTTATTGCTACGGCCGCCATTGTGAGCATTCTGTTCCCGACATACTGGATGATTCTGGGCGGACAGGCTGTTATGGGGCTGGCAGCCGCCTGGTTTGCACCGGCACTGGCCGCAATCACCCTCGGTATTGTCGGGCCGAAAGGCCTGGACCGCCGGATTGGCCGGAACGAAACGTTCAATCATGCCGGTAATGTGGTGGCCGCCCTGCTGGCCGGATTGCTGGGGTATTACCTGAGCCCGAAGGCTATTTTTGTGTTGCTGGCCGTAATGTCGGTGCTGAGCAGCCTGTCGATCGGGTTGATTCAGGAGTCAGATATTGACCACGAAAAGGCAAGGGGAGATGGTCAGGCCGAAGACACTCATAAGGTTTCTCCGATGCGGATGCTGCTCAAAAACCGTCCGCTGCTCTTATTTGCGTTAGCCTGTGTGCTGTTTCATTTTGCCAATGCGGCCATGCTGCCGTTGCTGGGTCAGAAGCTGGCGGTTGGCAACAGTGCCGGTGCATCTTCTGCCTATATGTCGGCGTGTATCATCGTTGCCCAGCTGGTGATGATTCCGGTAAGCTACCTTACGGGATTATATGCTCCTAACGGCCGGAAATGGATGCTCCTGACCGCCTTTGCCATTTTGCCCGTCCGCGGGGTTTTGTATACCCTTACCAACGATCCGGTATGGCTCGTGTCGGTTCAGGTGCTTGATGGAATCGGGGCCGGTATCTTCGGGGTGTTGTCTGTACTGATCGTGTCTGATCTGACCGCCGGCAGCGGGTTGTTCAATACAACTCAGGGAGCCATTGCCACCGCCGTGGGCCTCGGGGCTTCGCTGAGCAATGCCTTTGCCGGCGCGGTTTTACAGCATACAAACTACCAAACGACCTGCCTGGTGCTCGCCGCAATTGCACTGCTGGCCTTGTTGGTAGCCTGGTTCGGTGTGCCGGAAACCAAAAAAGGTACGGCAGATCCGGAGCCGGTATAGGAAACCGGTTTGGAGTGTACTGTGTCGGGAGGGCGGAAGAAACGTTTTCTGAAGGCAGCTGACGGTATTTTTGTCGGTAAATTGTACGAAAGAGATACATTATTCTTCTAGCTTTGCCCGCTACAACGACTTACTCCAAACAAACTATCGTTTCCTGATTCACATGAAAAAAACTGTACGGTTATGGCTGGTGCTGCTCACCATGCTGCCGGTATCCGGCCTGTTGGCGCAGGTGCCCAATGCGGCAGAAGACGTATTGAAACAATTGCAGAAAGTAGCGGTTATCGAACAAAAAATCATGATGCCGATGCGGGATGGCATCCGGCTGGCAACGGATATTTACCGCCCCAGAACCGATAAGCCGGTCCCGATCATCTTTTCGAAAACGCCCTATAATTTCAATAGCTGGGGTGACGGCGAACAGCGGGCCGGAACCTATCAGGCCGCGCTTGATGCGGTAAAACATGGCTATGCCTACGTGGTACAGAACGAACGCGGTAAGTTTTTTTCCGAAGGTGATTGGGAAATTCTCGGCGCCCCGACAACAGATGGCTATGATGCCTTTGCCTGGATGGCGAAGCAGCCGTGGTCTAATGGTAAAATCGGTACGCTTGGCTGCTCGTCTACCGCCGAGTGGCAGATGGCGGTGGCGGCCCTCGGACATCCGTCGCATGCGGCGATGGTCGCTCAGGGGTTTGGTGCCGGCGTCGGGCGTGTCGGGCCGTTTATGGAACAGGGTAACTGGTATCGGGGCGGGGCGCAGCAAATGCTGTTTACAACCTGGTTATATGGTACGCAGATTGATGATAAAGCCCGTCCGATTTTCCCGAAATCGGCTACCAGTGAGGACCTGACCCGTGTGTCCCGGTTCTACGACCTGGCCCCCGAAATGCCGAAAGTAGACTGGGCGCAGGGGCTGCGGCACTTGCCGGTTCAGGATATCATTAAGCATGCCGATGGCGCGAAAGGCATGTACGATAAGCTGATTCCACGGAAACCCAACGATCCGGACTGGTACAAGGGCGGGCTTTATCACGACAATATGCCGTTTGGCGTACCCAGTTTCTGGTTTGCATCCTGGTATGATGTATCGACGGGCCCGAACCTGGCGTTGTTCAACCACGTGCGTAAAAACGGGATTGATGAGAAAACCCGCAATGCCCAGTACCTGGTTATTGCGCCGACCCTGCATTGTGCCTATAAACGGGCCACGGAAAATACCATGGTGGGCGAACGCAGTGTAGGCGATGCGCGGCTGAATTATGATGAACTGACGTATGGCTGGTTTGACTACTGGCTCAAAGGCGATGCCAGTGCCGATCCGGCAAAAATGCCGCGTGTCCGGTATTATACCATGGGGTCAAATAAGTGGCAGACTTCCGAAACATGGCCACCGGCAAATGCGAAGCCGGTTACCTATTATTTAAGCAGCGGCGGCCGCGCCAACAGCCTCTATGGCGACGGCAAACTAACGACAAAACTACCCGCAGCGTCCGAAAAAGCCGACCAGTTTACGTATGATCCGGCGTTTCCGGTGCCTTCGTATGGTGGCAATGTATGCTGTACGGGAAATGCCGTGCAGGGTGGTTCTTACGACCAGCACCAGATGGAAACCCGGAACGATATTCTGGTATACACAACCGACGCGTTTGACAACGGAGTTGAGGTTTCAGGAAATATTGAAACAACACTTTATGTGGCTTCTGACGCTAAAGACACCGATTTTACCATTAAGCTCATTGACGTGTATCCGGACGGACGGGCCTTTAACCTTGATGAAACGATTCTGCGTGCCCGGTATCGGGAGGGGTTTGACAAAGAGGTATTTATGGAGAAGGGGAAAGTCTATAAACTGGTGTTGAGCCCGATGGCAACCAGCAACTATTTTGCGCCGGGTCACCGTATCCGGGTCGAAATTTCGAGCAGTAACTTTCCGCGGTTTGACCGCAACATGAATACCGGCGGCGATAACTACAGCGAGACAAAAGGCGTTGCTGCCCACAATCAGATTTATCATACTGATAAATATCCATCGCAGATTCAGCTACCGATCGCCGGCAAATAGTCCGGATTCATAGTGTATTCAGGTCATCCGGGACATTGACTGGTCAACAGCAATGTCCCGGATGACCTGTTTAGTTACCGGGATCCGGTCCGGGGAATTCGCTTCAGTATTTCGTTGCGGGCTTCACCCGAAATTTTCAGCGTTTTCAGTTCCGGAGTATAAGCATCGTTGAGTTGCAGGGTAATGCTGTCTTTACCCAGCGTTTCCAGAAAATCCAGATTAACCAGATTACTTCTCGATATCCGGAACAGGTCCGGAAAGTATTTCTGCTTGATATTCTGCAGATTGTCCGTTATAGTAAATGGCTTTTTCCGGTTCAGGACATAGACACAGGTATAATTGCCGGCTGCTTCTGCATACACCACATGCGCAAGCCGTATCTTAACGAGGTTATCACCATCCCGGATCAGGATCGAATCAGTCCTGTTCAGTTTATCTTCTTTTTTCTGGCTGATCAGTTCCAGCTGCATTTTCAGGTCAATTTTCTGAAATGGCTTACTGATATAGGTAACCGGATGCGTTTGTTTAATCCGTGCCAGTGTCTGCTCTTCTGTGTGGGCGGTGATGAAAAGTACATCAAGGTTATGGGTCCGTTGCAACTCGTGAGCAATACTGATCCCATCGCCGGAGGATCCGTTCAGGGTAACGTCCAGAATTGCCAAATCAATAGTCTGGTTTTTGGCGATGGCAACAGCTTCTGTGTAGTTTCTGGCTAAGCCAATAATTGAGTGGCCGCCTTCACGCAGGGTATCGGCAATGACTTCCTGCGTCAATAATTCATCTTCAACGACCAGAACATTAAGTGTTTTCATAGGTAATTAAATCGGCATAGTAAAAAACTCTGACAAGCCGGAGCAGCGGAGTAAAATCCGGATAGTATTATTTAAGGTAAATACTATAAAAAGCTCATATTGATATGGATTGGTGCTTAACAAAACTAATGTGCACACGCAGGTACGCCAAAAACAATTTTATTATTCGTGGAGAAAATCATCGGGCTTGCGGAGTATTTCCGGCAGTAACCCTGCCTCGGTTTGTATAGGTTGATTTTTGGTACGAGCTTTCATTAGTTAATGGGTATTTAATCAGATTAAATACCCCGTTTGCACATCAAAGCAGGTATAAAATCATGAAAAACTCAGCACCTACGCCTTTATTATCCCCTGAAAAAGGAAAAGAATGTCTGTTTCCCCACTTCGTTTCAAACACCACGCATGCTCCGTTAAGCACCCGCCGTATCCAGACCTTTGGATAGACTGTTCCGTACCCGCAGACAGGTAGCGGCTGATTTTTTTGGCTGCTTCCGTTACCAGTACGGTTTTGATGGTATATATATATAGTCTGGTGAATTAATCGAAAATATCCCCATGGAAAATATAAACGGTATTTCAGTTAACGGGCAGGTAATCAGCAAAGAATCAATAGTTTGGCTGGAGGGTGATTTAAATTATACCCGGATTCATCAGTGTGATCAACCCGCTAAACTTAGTTCATATACGCTCAAAACCTATGAGCAGCAGTTAAACGGGTTTATACGGGTACGTAAAAATGCCATTGTTAATCCGGTATATATCGAAAAAATGCATGCGACGGCAGACAGGCCGAGGCGGTTACTGGTGATACTCACCAACGGTGATCAGATTGAAGTTGCCCGTCGCCGGCAGCCATTTGCCCGCCGGCAACTCAGAGGATATCAGCAGCTAAAAAAAGCGTAAATGAGTAGAGATTTGTTATAAAAAACGGGGCGGTTCTGAAGACAGAACCGCCCCGTTTTTTATAACAGTTTGCAGGTAGATTGCATTTATGATACTTAATATGTTTGCTGGTGAGTCGCCGGTAAGTTATGAATGCTGTAAACCAATTTGGGGCATACTATTAAACAAAATCCGTAATGTAAATAGCAAGCTGTTTTATTAATGAAAACAACGTAAGTAAATATAAAACTAGTTTATATAGCTCAGCCAATTATAATAAAAACTTCATTATTATCAAAATATGTTTGACCTTTTTATTGGCTGTTTTTTGTATGGAAGAGGCCATTAAATAGGAAAAGGCACACTATTAATATAGATGCCTTTTCCTTAATGTGTTAATTAAGTTAATTTGTGTTGTTAGTAGACATGCTAACATAAACGATATAGTTAGAAAAGCATTCTCGCATTGAAGTTTGTTTTTTTCAGAGCATACTATAATACAATCAACACCGTAAAAGGCAGAGGTTTATTTTAGTATGCTTTTTTGCGTAAATACCTTACTATTGTGTTCAATGATAGCAGATTATTTCCGGATTCTAACACTACAGGCTGACTTTGATGTCAACAATTGATCATACGGTACCAGAATAGTACTTATCCAGGGATTTTAGATTTATTATGTTTCCATATAAATTATTTCTATCGTTTTTGATTTGATACAGGCAGTAGTCAATCCATAAAAAAAGAGCCGTACACACAAGGCTGCACGGCTCTTCCAGACCAGAACTATATTACTTCTTATCAATTTTATACAGTCTGCCCTGATCAGTAATGGCGTACAGAGCACCGTCCTTACCCATGGTAATATCACGGAAACGCTGCATTTCTTTTTCCAGTAAGCGCTCTTCTCCAACAACTTTGTTGTTCACAATCACCAGCCGGGCAATGTGCATGCCACTCAAAGCACCCACAAACAGGTTATTTTTCCATTCCGGAATACGGCTGCCTGAATAGAATGTAATACCACTCGGTGAAACCGACGGATCCCAGTAATATACCGGTTGTTCCAGGCCGTCTTTTTGTTGGAGTGCGTCGCCGACTTTATCGCCGCTGTACTCGATACCATAGGTAATGGTCGGCCAGCCATAGTTTTTACCGGGCTTCACCAGGTTAACTTCATCGCCGCCCCGCGGGCCGAACTCAGTTTCCCACAGATCGCCGGTTACCGGGTGCAGAGCCAGGCCCTGAACATTACGGTGGCCGAGCGAATACAACTCAGGTATAGCGTCTTTATTGGAAGCAAACGGATTGCCTGCCGCCGGCTTACCGTCTTTAGTAATCCGTACAACTTTACCAAGTCCGGAGTTAACCGACTGCGCCTGCGGACGCGTTACTTTATCAGACCGTTCGCCGGTACTGACAAGCAGTGTACCGTCCTTGTCAATCACGATCCGGCCACCATAGTGAAGAGTACCTTTGTAGGCAGGGAATGCGCGGTAAATTACCGTTGCCTCTTCAATGGTTTTTTCGTCTGCTGACAATTTGCCTTTACCAACAGCAGTTAAGTTACCGTCTTCACGGGGCTCTGAAAACACCCAGAAGATTGTACGGTTTTTGGCAAAATCCGGATCGACCCGAACGCCCAGGAGACCGCCCTGACCGGCCGGATTTACCTTCGGCAGGCCGGTGATGGCTTCGCTTAGTTTTCCGTCGGTGGTAGCGATGCGCATTGAACCATCCTTTTCGGTAATCAGCAGCCGTCCATCCGGCATTCCGGTAATACCCCAAGGCCGCTTAAGTGCTTCTGATAAAACTTTACCTTCGTAGCCTGTTGTTGTTTTTACCCCTGCAATTCTGGTCTGGCCGGAAAACGCTGATTTATAGGCCGAATTCGGCTCTTTGTTTTCGACCGGAGCCTGTCCGTATGACGATAAAGCCAGTGCACTACCGGCCGCAAATACTAGAAGACTAGCCTTCATTGGTGAACGATTTAACTTGTCGGTTAGAAATGGAAACGTAGTTTGTGACATCTTTAACAACAAATGTACAATTCTGATCTTGTTTTACCTGCTGCTACACATTGTCTGCTGTTGCATTTTGCTAACAGTTAACCTGAGCGTTTGTTCCAAAATTAGTCCTGCCGCAGTAATGGATTAAACTCACAAATTTCGAAGCGGTGCTGCTGAACCTAGATGATACAGAATTAAGCCGGTCATTTTCGTATGACAGAAAAAGCTTAACAAATTGTTCATCACCCCCTTTTTTATCATTTGTGCCCGGACATTACTTTTGTTCAAATGCTTCTGATAACACACCGAAATAAAATGATATGCTTCAGCCATTGCTCAGATATGGTTTAGGATTACTTCTCTGTATAGTAGTGCATAGCAGTTGCCTTGCTCTGTTTTACCCTAATGAGGTTCTAACTGGTGACGGTGGTTCTCCGGCTGGAATCGGGTCATTTTTCCATGCATTATATATGTATGTGATGGTCTATCTTGTATTTGGATTAGCCTGTTTGTTCATTCCGCCGATACTGGTATTTCATATTTCTGCCAAGCACATTCTGTCAGACAAAGACATTGTGTTTGTAGCAATTTGTGTGTTGGTCTGGTTTGTTTACGGGGTACTTATGTCTCTCCTCTTCTCCCGTTTCAATAGTTTATTTGCGCTTAACTTTTGCATAACTGGGCTGGCATACGGCCTCTTCTACCGATATTATCTTCACAGGAAGGATGAAGTATTATAGTGGAATTATACAATATTTGTTGAGGTTGCTAAAGCTTTACAAATAAGTGGATTTTGCCTTACTAATCTAATGATATTTTGGTAAATAGTTTATTTACAGAGAATTAAGCTCAAAACAATAATTGAATTAGTATGATCTAGAAAATTGAACAAAGCCACTAAATTATTGTCATTTAGAATGACTTATTTAAAAAGTACATTTTTTCTTGATTTACTGGTTTGCCATTCAACCGCGTGAAACGGCCATTCAGCCTGCGTTTTCGGTCATCCGGAAACATTCGTTTCGGTAAGGCCGGAAGTTGTATCACTTTTGTCATGTCATATCAACGCGCCGGTTATACGGCGATTAAGAAGTAAACAAACAAAACAGGTACAAGTCATGAAAAAGGTATTAATGCTGATGTTAGGTCTGGTAGCCGGAACGGCATCTTTCGCTGAAACAACAACCTCTACAATTCTCAATAAGGAAACCCGTCTGGTAATGAACAATAACCAGAAGCTTAAACTGTATGTGCAGCCGCTTCAGGCTAAAGGTGATGTCGCCATTCTGAATGCTTCGGGTCAGGCTGTTTACAAAACATCGGTTTCGCTGCAAAAAGGGTTATCACAGCAATTTGATTTTTCTGGTTTGAGCGCCGGTACTTACCAGGTGTCCTTAACGACTAACGGACAAACCGTTACCAAAACATTTGTGGTGCAAGCCAATCCGAACGAAAGCTTTGTGATGCAGGACTAGTAATCGGTTAGACTATATAGAGAGCGGGGTATACCCGTGGTCAATTGACCATGGGTATACCCCGCTTATTTATTGCTGTTTATAAATCAGGTTGTTACCGGCTTAGAACAGACCGCCCAGCAGGCCGCCGCTATTGCCCGAACCCGAGCCGGAGCCACTGTTTGAACTACCGCCACCGATTGATAACGAGGTGCCGATCGCCAGTAAGTCATTGATTACCGTCAGGTTGGCAAAATCTAAAAAGCTACCACCTTGTGTTTGTGTCATTTCCTGTGTTGAGAGCTCTTCTACGTTCAGTTGAGCAAGATTCAGCGTTTTCATAACGAATCATTGTTTAAAACTGCCTACTCTATAAGCTTTTCGGCATCCGCTGCCCGGCATCTGCTGCTCACCCTTCAGATTGTTTTCCGGAAGGGCGACGGTTCTGCCGTTTGGACAATACAAAGGTTGCCGGTTTTACCTCACAGTCGGATAACGGGCCTTTATAGCTTCATAGCGGGCGGTTATAAAAATATAACCAGGATGTAGATGCGCTTTTTGACGTGATTGGGCGACCACTATATTAATACTGGGCGACCACGTGGGGTCGCCCCAACGGGAAATGGCTACGGATGCCCTTGATTTGGCTACAGACGGGAAAACAGGTAGTCGGACCTTTGCTGTATCAAAAAATAACGAAAAGATGATTCAGCAACAGGAAAATGCAGGAATGCATCATACGACATCAGTAAAGAAGGTATGGTTTATTACAGGGGCGTCGCGCGGATTCGGGCGGGTATGGGCAACGGCCGCCCTTGAGCGGGGAGATAAGGTGGCAGCCACTGCACGCTCAGTTGACAGTATCGCTGATCTGGCGGAAAAATTCGGTGATCAGGTATTAACGCTGCCGATGGATGTGACCAATCATGAGCAGGTGAAACAGGCCGTTGACAAGGCGCATGCCCATTTCGGGCGGTTGGATATCATTCTGAATAATGCCGGCTATTCGCTGGTAGGCACGATCGAAGAAGGAAGCTATGACGGGGTACGGGCAATGTATGATACCAATATTTTCGGCACCTTAGCAGTAATTAAAGCGGTTTTACCGCTGTTGCGGCAGCAAGGGGGCGGACACATTCTGGG
>NZ_CAMFHL010000267.1 GCF_945952095.1 uncultured Arsenicibacter sp.
CAGCAGCCCCATCTCTCCCGGAACAGCAACAGCCGCTCCCCCTGAAACCCCTCCCCCCGTCCTCATAAAACCGTCTGAAACATAGAGGCTGGCCGCAATTAATAAGACCAGAAAACCTGTTGCAGCGGGTAAGGGAGCGATTCCCAGCCCTAAAACGCCGCTCATACCGGCAGCTCCGGCAAAACCACCCACGCTGAACAGGCCGTGAAAACCCGACATCATGGCTTTGCCGCTTTCACGCTCCACGATAATGGCCTGAATATTCATGGTACAGTCCGTCGCTCCGATACTGGCTCCGAAAACAAACAGGGCGGCGCCCAGTAACGGAATGTTGGTTACCATTACCAGCAAGGGCAGCATCAGACCAATCCCGCAGAGCCCCGTCAGCAATACCGGACGACACCCGAACCGGTTGGCCAGGTTACCGGCTACCGGCATGGAAATCATGGACCCGATGCCAACGCAGAGCAGCAGCAGCCCCAGCTCACCGTCGGAAAGGGCATTACGGTTTTTAACAAAAGGCACCAGCGGCGCCCAGGCAGCATAACCGATTCCGGTCAGTAGAAACGCAACACGGGTCGCCAGCAGATGGCGGTTTCCGGTCAATCGGACGGGTTGTAAGTTGTTTGTTTCCAATGAGTAACTGATTTTAATGACGGCTTCACCGGCTTAACCAAGCCTTGCAACCGGTTATTTGATAATGTTCGGTGGCAGCACCCCGAAATTTCACCCCATTTTAATGCTTTCTGGCCACTTTCTTACCATTTTCGAAGGCCGTTACGTACAATAATACTGTGTTTTCACTACTTGAAAACACCATTCCCTATGATGAAGTTACTACTTGTTGAAGATGATGAGCTGCTGGCTGCTACTGTAAAGAAGGAACTAGCGCTCTATGGCAACCGGATCGATACTGCTTTTGATGGGCAGAGCGGGCTGACAATGGCCCTCGAAAATGACTATGATGTGGTTGTGCTGGACATTAACCTGCCGTTGCTGAACGGGTTTCAGGTCTGTCAGCTGCTGCGGACCGACAAACCCCACATACCGGTGCTGATGTTAACGGCCCTGGAAAGTCTCGCCCACAAAAAGGAAGGGTATGGCGTCGGTGCGGATGATTACCTGACAAAGCCGTTCGATCTGGATGATCTCCATGCGCATATTCTGGCCCTCTACTCCCGCTTCAGCGAAGTCAGTACGACACAGATTCTCCGGCTGGCCGATCTGGAACTCAACGGCGAAACCCGGCAGGTAACGCGCTCGGGGCAGCCTATCGAGCTTACTGCCCGTGAATATGCCATGCTGGAATACCTGCTGCTGAACAAAAACCGCATTATCTCCCGGGTCAATATCTCGGAGCGGATCAAAAAACTCAAGGTCGGGGCCAGCATCAACATGATTGATGTGTACATCAATTACCTCCGCCGGAAAATTGACAGGCAGTTTTCGCCTAAACTCCTGTATACGATCATCGGGGTTGGGTACATGCTCAAAGACCCGACCATTCCCTGACGCATCAAACCATAATGATAAATTCGGTCCAGCCGCCGGCGTTGGTTTTCAGGGAAAAGGTCAGGTTGTGATTCAGCAGAATCTCCCGCGTCAGGGTGAGTCCGATGCCCTGCCCGTCGGGTTTGGTGCTGTAGAACGGATTAAAGAGATTGGTCGATACCACCGGATCAATCGGCTGCCCGTTGTCACGGATAACCACACGATCGGCCTGCGCAATTACCGCTACCACCTGACCGGCACTACAGGCTTCAATGGCATTTTTGATGATATTCACCAGTGCCTGCTCCATCTGGACACGGTCGATCTGCCGGTACAGTACCGGTACGGCAGCGGTAAACGTTAACCGGAGCCCGTCGGCTTCGGCGCGGGGCATCATCAGCTGCACCACCGAACGGGTGACCTCCACCCAATCGTTGTTTGCCGGTTGCGGCACGGGCAGACGAACCACATCGGCAAACCGGCGCATGAACAGGTTCAGCCGGTCGTTGCGTTCAATGGCAACCTGGACGGCGTGGCAGACATCCGCCTGTTCGTCTTCCTGTAACACGCTTTTTGTCACATCCAGAATCGAGTTTACCGCCCCGATCGAGTTATTGACTTCGTGGGCCATCATCCGGATCACCTTGCCGTAGGCCAGCTTTTCGGTTTCCAGAATGGCCTGGGTCATCTCGGCAACAATGATAAACGACCGCCGGAAACCCCGGTCCATGAAATGCGATTTCTGCACGCGGTACGTCTCAATGCCGTTGACTTTGATGGTGCGGCTTTCGGCGTCGGCCAGACTCGCCAGCTGCGCGGCCAGCGGATGGTCGATTGCCTGTACTGCTTTCCCGATCAGCGCCTGTCCGGGCAGTTGCAGCCATTCGATGGCTCTGGGATTTACCGCCGAAATCCGCTCATCATAGTCAAATACCAGAATGGCAATCGGGGCGGCATCAATGAGTTTTTCGAGAAAAAATTGCTGTTCCATCTGGCGTGTCCGTTCCTCTCTCAGTTGATCGATCATCAGGTTATAGACCGTTATCAGCTGATCGATTTCGCTTTTACCGGTTGGCACAAACTTGGTCGTAAAATCCTTATCGCGGATACTTTCAATCCCCTGTGCGATGAATTCAATCGGTTTCCGGAAGTTGTTGTAGAGATAAACCGCCACAAAAACAGACAACAGTACGATGACCTCAGAGGCGATAAAAATCAGTTTGTCTTTATAGACCCACTGAAAAATCAGGTAAATCAGCCCCAGATGGACAATAATGATGTACAGCAGAAACTGCACGCGCAGCGATACCCTGAACTCTTTTTTCATGGTTTACAAAAATTCGTCCCCTCCAAAACATCCGGAACAATCCAAAACAACCAGAACCACACAGAACAATCAGAACCAAATCACTCCTCCCCTTTATAATCCTGAAACCCGAACTTTTCGAGCCGGCGGTAAAGGGCAAAGCGGGTGATTCCGAGGGCACGGGCTACTTTTGAAACCTGGTTGTTGTGCAGCAGCATGGCCCGCCGGATCATTTCGTACTCCATCTGGTCAAGCGTCATGGTCCCGACCTCGGGCATTTGCTGGCCTCCCCGCGTACCCGACGCGCTGATATGGGCCTGAAAGTCTTCGACATCCAGTACGTTCCGGGTTGCGAGCAGTACGGTCCGCTCCACAATATTTTTCAGCTGACGGATGTTGCCCGGCAACGGCAGCGTTTTGAGCCAGTTATGCGCATGACTGCTTACCCGCAGCATGGGCCGGTCATAAATCGTTTTCAGATTATTGACAAAATAGTCTACCAGGGCCGGAATATCGTCGGGGCGCTCGCGGAGGGCCGGTAGCCTGACGGTAATCAGGTTGATGCGGTAAAAGAGGTCTTCGCGGAACTCGCCGCGGGCTACCATCTCTTCCAGATTCCGGTTGGTGGCGCAGATCACCCGGACATCGACCAGTTTGCTGCGGCTGCTACCCAATGGTTCAAAGGTCCGGTCCTGCAACACCCGCAGCAGCTTCACCTGACTGGCGGGGTCCAACTCCCCGATTTCGTCCAAGAAAATAGTGCCTTTGTCGGCGAGTTCAAACCGGCCTACCCGGTCGGCCCGGGCATCGGTAAACGCCCCGCGGACGTGGCCGAACAGTTCGCTGTCAAACAACGTAGCCGACACCCCACCCAGATTGACCTTTACAAACGGCTTTGTGCGGCGTTTGCTGTTCTGGTGGACGGCCTCGGCAATCAGTTCCTTACCCGTGCCGCTCTCGCCGGTAATCAGCACCGAAGCATCCGTCGGAGCCACCCGTCCGACCGTTTCCAGAATAGAAATCAGCTTGGCGTCATTACCGATAATCTGGTCAAACGCATGTTTCTGATCTACTTTACGACGCGAGACCGATACCGCCTCGCCGGCGGTATCGGTCGTCTTCTGCGTCAGATTCAGTAGTGTCCGTATCGACTGGAGAAGGTGGTCGTTCTGCCAGGGTTTGGTGATGAAATCCTGCGCACCGGCTTTCATCCCCCGCACGGCCAGGTCGATACTCCCCCATCCCGTAATCAAAATGACCGGCACGGTTGGATGCATTTTCCGCACTACGCCCAGCAGCCGCAAGCCTTCCTCGCCCGACGTATTGATCGAAAAATTCATGTCGAGCAACACCAGTTCGGGTTCATTGGCGGCGAGGGCCTCAAGCGCTTTATCCGGCGTTCCGGCCGCGAGCACATCAAACCCGTTCTTCCGCAACAGCAGCGAAAGGGATGTCTGTACCGCAATATCATCGTCGATCAACAGAATCATAGGGAATCTATTCTACTCTTCATGCAGCGCAACGGCCGGATGGATGGTGGCGGCTTGCCGGCTCGGGAACAGGGCACAAAGCGTTACCAGTCCGTAAATGATGGCCACCGCCAACGCAATCGCCCCAATATACACACCCGATGCCAGATCAAAGACATGCATGATGGGAAACTGAACGGCAAACAAGAGCCCGAACAGCAGGCTGAACGTTGCCAGCACCCAGATTTCGGCCACAAACTGCCACGACACCTGCCTTGCCGTGGCCCCGATGGCGCGGCGCAGACCAATCTCCGAACGGCGTTTGGCAATGCTCAGGTTCAGTACCCCGAATAAACCCAGTGCCACGTTGATCAGCAGGAAGAAACAGATAATCAGGAAGATAATTACCGGCACCAGTGTCAGGTTATGCTGATTCTTCCGGGAATCAACCAGCGGGTTTACCTCTACGTTCCAGCCCACCAGCATCGTCGACATCTCTTTCACCAGCTTCGCCTCGAACATGGCATCGGTCCCCGGCTTTGTTTTGACCAGGTAAATTTTGTCCCAGGTATTTTTGGCCTCTATCATCTCAAAAACCGCCGGCGCGTTGGTCATAAACTCCCCTTTGGCCTTAAAGTTGTCAATAACGCCTACTACCCGGAAATCACCGAAGACCTTGCCCAGCGGGTTTTCATCCAAAAACAGGGCTTCCTGTGTCTTGCGGTTAATAACCACGGGTTTGTACTTACCGCCCAGATCGCCCTTTCCATACCAGCGGCCGGCCACCAGCGGCATGTCCAGGGTTTGGGCAAAATCGGCGTCAGTGGTATAAAAGTGGGACATCACATGGCGTTTCTTGTAGTCAACGCCATTATTCATCGTATTTGTCGAAAACGGATAGTTGGAACTCATCCGGGACACCGATTCTACCTCCGGATAGGCCTTCAACCGCTGTAGAATGGTATTTACCTTATCCTGCATCGCCGTTGTGTCCTGGTTATTGTTGAAGTCAACGGCCCAGACACGTTCGTAGCTGAAACCCAGTGGCTCCACATAGTTGCTGACGTTAAATACAATCATGGAACCCAGCCCGAACAAGACCAGAAAAGACGCCCAGATTTCTACCATCAGCAAGGCATGGGCTTTCTTTTTATTCCATATTAATCGAAAAAGATGACGGATCATGGTTTATTGAGAGATTGTGCGATTGAGTGATTGAGTGGTAAAGTATGCGGTAAACGCTTCACTCAATCACTCAATCGCCATTCACTAATTATGACTTAAGTGCTTCAACAATCGACAGTTTAGACATGCGCAGGGCGGGGGCTACGCCGGAGAGCAATCCGAAAATCAGACAGACACCGATGCTTACCAGAAATACATTCAGGTTAATGGTCAGGTCGGCATAAGCAATCCAGCCACTGTTGTTGATGAAATAAATGGTAATCAGTGTCAGGAGCAGGGCGATGCTGCCGCCGATAAACGTAATAAAGATGTTTTCGACGATGAACTGCATAAGCAACGTCCGGATCGGCGCCCCGAAGGCTTTGCGGATACCGATTTCCGACGACCGTTCCATGATCCGGCTCACATTTACATTCACCAGGTTAATGGCCGGTAAGCCCATCAGCATCAGCATCAGGAAGGCAATGACGCTGTAGAAGATCACCTTTACCTGCGGGCCACCTTCCATAAAAATGCTGAGTACACTTTCTAAATACGGGGCACAGCCTACTTCCAGCATTGCATACTTAAAGCCATTGCGGTTACCAGGCAGCGGAATCCGCCGGATTTTGTCCTGAAATTCATCCTGAATCGCTTTCCGGTCAGATGCTTTTTTGGCCAGAATTACCGCAACATAGCCTCCCATGATGTCATCCTGCTCGTAGTTACTTTTCGGAACTGTGTAGGGGAAATAGATATCCGCGTACGAGAAAAACCGGGTTGGCGGGCTGCCTTTCACCACGCCGATCACCTTATAATGAACGCTTTCCACTTCAATATCCTTACCAACCACCGGCTCCGACAAATCGCTGAAATACTGGCGCCGGAAGTCATCGGTAATCACCGCAACCAGTTCGCCGTTGCGGATATTCTGGTCATTGTAGGGTTTACCTTCCAGAAACGTAAAGTTCATCACCTCCCAGAAGGCGGCGTCGGTATACTTGGTATTCAGCTTGATCTTTTGCGAACCGGCATAGGCGTTGGAGGTCCTGAAAAAGCTGGTAATGGTCACCTTTTCGGGTGTTTTCAGGCTCTTTGCGTATTGTGTCAGGAATTTAAAGCTCATCGGACCCGTGTTCTGCGAGGTGCGGCTTGAATCCCTGAGCGCCATTTTTTCAATATAAAGCGACCGGTCACGATTCGTTTCCGGATAGTGGCTCCCAATGATGTGGTCAATGAATGAGGTCAGGACCATCAGCACGGTTAGTGTCAGGCTGATGCCGAACAGGGTAATGAAGGTATAGAACGGATGCCGCAGCAGGACCTTCCAGGCGATTTTTATGTAGTTCGTTAGCATAGTGTCAGGGTTGTATCGCCTACCATTGTACCATCAAAAAGCCGGATCAGCCGGTGCGTTTTTTTGGCCATCGCTTCGTCGTGCGTCACCATCACGATGGTCGCGCCATCCGTGTTGAGTCCTTGCAGAATGGACAGAATTTCGTTACCCATCACGCTGTCGAGGTTGCCGGTCGGCTCATCGGCCAGGATGATTTCGGGGCGGCCGACAATGGCACGGGCAATGGCCACGCGCTGTTTCTGCCCGCCCGACAACTGTTTCGGGAAGTGTTTGACGCGGTTGCTGAGGCCAACGCGCTCAAGGGCTTCCTGCGCCATCTGCCGCCGCTGCGTACCGGAAATCTGTTTGCGGTACAGGAGCGGAATCTCCACGTTGTCGAGCACCGACAGGTCGTTGATGAGGTGAAAGCTCTGGAAGATAAAGCCCAGCCGCTGGTTCCGCAGCCGCGCCAGTTCCTGATCGCTGTAGCTCGTTACGGGTTGCCCGCCCACGCTGATACCACCTTTGCTGGGAGCATCCAGCAGGCCGATGATGTTGAGCAGCGTACTTTTCCCGCAGCCCGACGGCCCCATGATCGACGCAAACTCGCCCTGCCCGATGTGCAGGTTAATGTTGTTCAGTGCCAGCGTTTCGATGGTGCTGGTCCGGTAGACTTTTTCGATGTTCGTTAGTGTTATCATGTTTACTTGAGTTTCTCGTTTCGTTCAAAATCATACAATGTCAGCAGACGCAGGCTGTAGTATGCCTGCCAGTAATCCCGCAGGGCCAGAATATAGTCGCGGCGGGCGCGGTCTTTTTCCTGCGTGGCAATGCCTAAATCCGTTACACTAAGGTCGCTGAGCAGAAAGCGGTTCTGCGCAATCTGATAACGTTCACTCCCGATTTTATCTGCCTCGGCGGTGAGTTTCACCTGCTGCCGGAGCATCTGAAGCAGGGTGACCTGCGTATAAATTTCCTGCTCAAACGTTAATCGGTCCTGCTGAATGGCCTGTTCGACAAACTGCTGGTTGGCGCGGGCCGTTTCGGTACGGGCCTGAGCACGTCCCCACGTCATGATCGGCAGCGTAAACTGCACCTCCAGAAACTCCCGGTCCTGCGGCTGCCGGTAAATATCGGTCGGCCGCTGGCCCCGGTTCGACAGACCGAACGCGGCGTTCAGGGTAGCATTGAGGCCGTTATCGCGTTTGGCTTTGTCGAGGTCACGGTCGGCTTCGAGCTTGCGGCGCTGAAAGGCAATGGCCGCTGACCGGTTCGAAAACGCCTGCTTCAGGGCCGTTTCCATATCGACCGTAAAGTCAGTCAGCTGCGACGGAATATCCAGCACCAGTGCCCGCGCCGCCGACTGGTCGCGGTAGCCGATGTAGGTTTTCAGCTTCAGCGTCGCCACTTCCGCCGTTTGCCGGGCCGATGCGAGGTCTTTCTGCGCCGTCAGCAACCCCAGCTGAAGCTGTAGCAGGTCATTTTGTGAGAGCTTACCGAGCTTCATTTTTTCCTGCGCAATTTTGTACAGCGTGTCGTTATTACTGCGGTTCTTCTCCGCAATCTGCAGATTTACCTGCGACACAAGCAGGTCGAAATAGAGTGATGTCACATTAACCGACACCTGCTCCAGCCCCTCGATGGCCTGCTGGTTGCTTTCCTGATACCGGATCGGCTCAATTTTACGGTCCCACTTCATGGTGTTGAACCGGAACAGCGGCTGCTGTATCCCCACCGCAAACGGAATCCCGTTATACAGCGTGTTGTTGCGCTGAAAATCATCGAACCGCTGCAACTGTTTCTGCACAAATACCGACCCGCCCGTCATTGGAATATTCTGGGTCAGGGCCAGATTCAGCAGCGAATTGTTATTTGAGATCGGTACGAAATTGATAGTGCCGTCGGGCTGGGTCACCTGCGTATAGGAGCGGGTAAAGCTCGGCAGGTAGCCATCCAGACTCAGCTGAGGCTTATAATCGGCCAGAAACGAGCGGTATTTCCAGTAGTTGGTTTTAAACTGCGTCCGGACCTGTTGCGCGGCCACCGACTGCTGTTGGGCCAGCAGCACCGTTTCTTCGAGAGTCAGCAGTTGCGGCTGGGCAACGGCCACATTAAGTGTCAGCCAGCCCGCCAGCACCATAACCAGCTTCCGGACAGCAATCAGGTCATGGCTCATTTGTCGACGGGGTTAATGGTGAGTTCTTCCAGGTGTTCGTATTCGCTCGTGTCAGTGATGATGATTTTTTCACCCGCCTGCAAACCGCTTTTAATTTCGACAAAGTCAAAGCTCGTCAGGCCGATTTCCACCTCGCGGCGAACGGCTTTGTTGGTACCGCTCAGCACAAACACCGACTGCCGGCGTTTGCCTTTAAAAACCGGTCCGTTGGCTACCCGGACCGCTCTTGCGTTGCTGTTAGTCACCACAAACACCTCGACCTTCATGTTGGGCCGCAGTGAGGTATGGCGGTTATCGTCGAGCTGAATGGCAAACTGAACGGTGTTGTTCTGCACACTAGGCTTTACCTGGGTAATGGTGCCGCGCAGGTTGGTATCGTTGATTTTCACCACCACCGGCAACCCCGTTTTCAGCTGATCAGCATACACATCCGAGGCAGAACCGTCGATCCTGAAACTGCCCAGATCGGCCAGTTTAGCCAGCATTTCGCCTTCGTTGACGGCCGAGCCGACGTGGTCATTCACCCAGGTGAGCACACCGGCACGGTCGGCCAGAATGTCGGCCTGTTTCAGTTTATGATC
The DNA here is from genome assembly GCF_945952095.1 of uncultured Arsenicibacter sp. GTDB lineage: Bacteria > Bacteroidota > Bacteroidia > Cytophagales > Spirosomataceae > Arsenicibacter. The sequence goes on from NZ_CAMFHL010000267.1 coordinate 9,524, forward strand.
CAGCACCTTGAGGTTGGTCGATTCAATCTGCGCCTGAAGCTGTGATTCTTTCAGGCTCGCCCCCATCGACTGCCGGTTATAGGTTAGTTCATTTTCGAGTTGTTTCTTTTCAAGCAGGGCAATTTTGAGGGCGTTTTCGGCGCGGGTTACGTCTTCCTGCGTACTCCCGCCGACTTTAAGCAGGCGTTTGGCATCGTCTACCTCAGCCCGTAGCTTATTAATATTCAGGGCTTTGATCTGATCGCTGATATCGGCATCAAACAGATTTTTATTCAGCTTCATCCGGAGCTGCTCAATACCGTTCTGCTTCAGTTCCAGCTGGTCTTTCAGCTTTTCAAACTCAATCTGACTCAGCGATTTATCGAGTTCAATGATAGCCTGCCCCGGTTTCACCCGTGCGCCGGGTGTGAGTAAGATCCGGCGGATACTTGCCCGGATGGG
>NZ_CAMFHL010000268.1 GCF_945952095.1 uncultured Arsenicibacter sp.
GACAAAAAAGAGGAAGAAGCACCGGCTGCGGCGCCAAGGCCCAACATTATTGTGGTGATGGCCGATGACCTGGGATTTTCGGATCTGGGCTGTTACGGGAGCGAAATCAAGACCCCGAATCTTGATTATCTGGCTAATAACGGGCTTCGCTATACCCAGTTCTACAATACATCGCGTTGCTGCCCGACCCGCGCCAGTCTGCTGACGGGCCTCTACAACCACCAGGCTGGTATCGGCAAAATGACCGACAACGAGCCCGAATCAGGCTATCGGGGCCGGTTAACCGATAACACGGTAACGCTGGCGGAAGTGTTGAAATCAGCAGGCTATCAGACCGGCATGACCGGCAAGTGGCATGTGTCGAACACCATTGTGCAGAAAAATGCGCAGGATCAGCTCGACTGGCTGAACCACAAAAAGGACTTCGGCGATTTCTCACCCGTTGACCAGTATCCGACCAGCCGCGGGTTCGACCGTTATTTCGGCAACATCTGGGGAGTAGTGGATTTCTTTGATCCGTTTAGTCTCGTGAGCGGTACGAAACCGGTAACGAAGGTGCCGAAGAACTACTACCATACCGATGCCATCAGCGACACCACGGTTGCCTATATCAAGGCGTTTGCCAAATCGAAATCGCCGTTCTTCCTGTATGTGGCCCACACCGCGCCGCACTGGCCCCTGATGGCGCTGCCGGAAGATATCGAGAAATACAAGGACACCTACAAAGGTGGCTGGGATGCGATCCGGAAAGCCCGCTACGACAACATGGTGAAAATGAGTCTGATTGATCCTAATACTACCAAACTGTCGGAGCGTTTCAAGAGCGATCTGAGCTGGGAAGCCAATCCGGACAAGGAGTGGGATGCCCGTGCGATGGCCGTACACGCGGCCATGATCGACCGGATGGATCAGGGCATTGGCCGCATGATTCAGACCCTGCGCGAGACCGGTCAGCTGGAAAATACGCTGATCGTCTTTTTGTCGGACAACGGTGCGAGTCCGGAGAACTGCGCTGCCTACGGCCCCGGCTTCGACCGCCCGAACCAGACCCGCGACGGCCGCCCTATTTCGTATGATCTGAAAAAGCAGGTGATGCCCGGACCGCAGACCTCGTTTGCATCAATCGGGCAGCGCTGGGCAAATGTCGCCAACACGCCCTATCAGTACTGGAAAGCGGAATCGACCGAAGGGGGTGTGCATACGCCGATGATCGCTTACTGGCCGAAAGGTATTAAGGCGAAAAAAGGCAGTTTCAGCGCGCAGGTGGGCCATGTTATGGACTTTATGAGCACGTTTGTGGAGCTGGCCGGCGCGACCTATCCGGAAACTTACCGGGGGCATGCCATTACGCCATCGACGGGTGCGAGCCTGGTGCCGTCATTTGACGGCCGGCCGGTAGTGGGTCATCCGTGGCTGTTCAATGAGCACTTTGGTGCGCGTTACGCCCGTTACGGTGACTGGAAGATTGTGGCGTCGGGTCGCGACACCACGTGGCAGCTCTATAATCTGTCTGCCGACCGCACCGAAACGACCGATCTTGCCGCCAAATACCCCGATAAAGTAAAGCAGCTCGACGGCGAATGGCGTAAGTGGGCCGCCGCTCACAGTGTGTTCCCGAAACCGGCTCCGAAGCGGTAAAATCAACTCCCCGTAGTTGTAACTCCCCGAGGGTTCAAAACCCTCGGGGAGTTTTTGGTTACTCCTCCGCAATCCCCGTTGACCGGTGCTGGCGGGCGTAGTCGGACTGGATCGGGCTGCTCAGTCGCGAAACACGCGCGATAACGGGGGGCAGGAAACAGCTAACAAAAAAATAGAAGAGTCTACAAATATAAAATACTAAACCCCGACCTTCTTATGGTCGGGGTTTTATATGTATAAGTAGTAAATTGCAGTGCCGGTCAACTGTTACCAGCAGCTGACCAGCCCGAAGCCTCGCCGGAGGTTGAGGCATTTTGTTTTACACTCAAATCATAGCCAAATATGAAGAGAGCGAAGACGAGCAACCCGGTAAGGCAAATACTGAGTTGGCTCAAAATGTATCAGCCATTGATACAAACGATCTTTGGCGCGATACGAACTGGCTTTTCAATGTGGATGGATCAGCATCGACATTGATTAAGCTAGTGTTTTGACAGCGCCTCACCCTACCAAGGTGGGGCGTTTTTACTTGTACCAAATTTGGTACAAAGATAGTTTGAAAAGTATATACTTTTCAAGTTGACGAAAAAAACTTGATTTTAATGACAAAATATTATATGCAGGTTTAAATATCTCCAATGCTGGGGTGGGTGAGCTTACTCCGCAAGTTTTATGCTGCAATGCCTAATAGAGGGGGGCTATCCTGGTAGATATAGTAATATAGCTGGCCAACTTCCCGGAAGGTAGTTTTTTGTTAATCTCATTCCTCCGCAATCCCCGTTGACCGGTGCTGGCGGGCGTAGTCGGAGGGGGAGAGGGCGAAGATTTTCTGAAACGATTTCCGGAAGTACTTGATGTCTTCGATCCCGACCTGATAGGCTACTTCGGAGACGCGCAGGGTACTCGTCGCCAGCAGCCGGGCCGCCCGTTTCATGCGTACATCCCTGATAAACTCGACGACCGTTTGACCGGTAATGCTTTTCAGCCGCCGGTAGAATACCGACTGGCTCATGCCCATCTCCTGCACCAGCAGCTGCACGTTAAAGTCCGGATTCTGTAGCTCAGTCTCCACAATTTTCATAGCCTGTTCCAGAAACGCCTTGTCTGCGTCAGGAATGACCACATCGGCAGGCTCGAGCAAAATCCGGCGCTGGTAGTACTCGCGGAGTTTATACCGGTTCCGCAGTATTGTCATTACCTTCGCGTGAAGCAGGCGGGGGGTAAACGGTTTCGCGACGTAGTCGTCGGCACCTGTTTCCAGCCCTTCCAGCTCGTGCATGGCCGCCGCTCGCGCCGTTAGCAAGACCACCGGCATATGCATGGTTTTCGGGTGCTGCTTGATGCGTTTGCACAACTCCAGCCCGTCGCTGTAGGGCATCATAATGTCGCTGATGACCAGATCCGGCTGGCTGTTCAGTGCTTTCTGCCAGCCTTCCAGTCCGTCGGCGGCCGTCAGCACTTCAAAATCGGCGGCAAAGAGCTGTTGCAGGTACTGACGAACCTCATCGTTATCCTCGACCAGCAGAATGCGCAGCGATTGCGTCGGGAAGGTTTCCGGTTCCGGTATAGCGGCATCGGTCGCCATTTCCGTTGTGTCCGGCAGGGTAAACAGGTCCTCAGGGAGCCCGGCCTCCTGTACATCGGCGGGTGAAAAATGACTGTGCCCGAACGGAAGCCGGACCGTAAAGGTCGTGCCCTGCCCGACGTTGCTTTCGACCCTTATTTCACCGGCATGATGCTCTACGAACTGTTTGACCAGGGACAGGCCGATTCCGCTGCCGGTCATGCGCAGGGTCCGGGTGTGGGAGGCCTGGTAGTACGGGTCAAAAATCCTGTCCAGCTCTTCGGCAGGCATGCCGACTCCCCAATCCTGTACCTTAATTTCCAGAAAGTTATTGATCAGCTTTCCGGCTTCGCGCGCTGACTCCTGTTCCGGATGGCCGGTCACGGTGGCCGACAACCGGATTTTTCCCCCCTCCGGTGTGTACTTGAGGGCGTTCGACAACAGGTTTGTCAATACAATTTCGAGTTTACTGCGGTCGAAATAAAGCGGCACCGGTTCCGCCGGAAGCGCCATGGTGTAGTCAAGCGCATGCTCTTCGGCTTTCAGCCGGAAAATAAGGAAGATCTCTGTCAGAAATTCAACGATATTTTCCCGGCTGACCCGCAGCGAAACATGGCCGCTTTCAACCTTACGGAAGTCGAGCAACTGGTTGACGAGGTCGAACAGTTTACGGGTTTGCTGGTGCATCAGCACAATACGGTCTTTATAACCCGTCAGGGGGTGCGGGCTGGTAGCCAGTTCTTCCATCGGACCCAGAATAAGGGTCAGCGGTGTCCGCAATTCGTGCGAAACGTTCGTGAAGAACTCCATTTTAAGGTCAGTCAGTTCTTTCTCCTTATCGTTTTTAAACTGTTCAAAAGCGAGCTTATTTTTTAACTCCCGCTGCGTACCGGTTACCCGCCGGTAGACCAGCAAGGCCGCTGTTCCGGCAAGGATGTAGAGCAGGTATGCCCACCACGTGCGCCACCAGGGCGGCATAACCCTGAACTGCATCATGGCCGGCTTGGCCGACCAGACCCCGTCGCCGTTGCTGGCTTTAACCAGAAACGTATAATCGCCGGGCGGGAGGTTCGCAAAGTTAGCCGACCGTTGCCCGGGGGCGGGTTGTACCCAATCGGTATTGTACCCAACGAGCTGATAAGCATATTGATGTTTAGTCGGATTCAGGTAGTTAAGTGCCACAAACTCCACGGAAAAATCGTTTTCACCGGCGTGAATCGTTACTGTCGGAGAGTCGGCAAAGGATCGCGTCACGACCACATCACCATCCAGCGTATCGCCGACACCAACTGCCTGATTCATCATGCGCAGGCCGGTTATCTGAACGAGCGGAGGCGTTGGTATGGTTTGCAGCATGTGTGGCCGGAACCAGGAAATCCCGTTGGTGCCGCCAAAATACATGGTTCCATCGGCGGTCCTGACGGCTGCACCCACCTTGAACGCATTGCTTTGCAGACCGTCGGTTACGTCGAAGTGCCGCAGGGCTTTGGTTGCCGGGGTAAAGCGGAACAGGCCCGCGCCGCCGATCCAGAGATTTCCGTCGGCATCGGTCAGCAGGCTTTCCACGTCTGTTTCCGGCAGCCACCGCTGAAAGCGTTCGATAACCTCCTGCCCGGCCGGCCGCCGACGGAGCCGGTGAAGGCCCCCGCCGATGGTGCCGATCCATAGATCACCCAGCCGGTCCTTGAGCAGTGGCCAGGCATAGTTGGTGGCCAGACTGTTTGTGTCATCAGCAACATGACTGAACCGTTTCAGCAGGCGTATAGTGTCTGCCGTTACCATTATTTTCAGCACACCGGCGTCGCGGGTGCTAATCCATAAAAGATCCTGTTGCGGTTCGTAAAGCAGGGACGTGACCTGGCGGGTCTTCAGCACGTTTTCTGCTGAACTGAGGTAGATCCCTTGCCGGGTGTAGCGATGCAGGCCGGCATTGAACGAAGCGATCCAGATCGTCCCGAACCGGTCTTCGGTAATGTGTTCAATGCTGAGATCATACCATTTCGGCCCCTGCGCATTGTCCGGAATCCGTTCCGGCTGGCCATTCCGGAAGCGATACACGCCGTTGTACCGGGTACCGATCCACAGCGTACCGTCGGAAGCCATAAACAAAGCTGACACATCGACACCGTTGACATTGCCGGACAGCACCCGGCTCAGGTAATTCTGATACGTTTTCCGGACGGGGTCATAGGCAGCCAGCCCGTTACGGGTGCCGATCCAGAGCCGTTGATGAGTCTTATCTTCGCAAATAGCGTTGATGTAGTTATTGGCCGGTGAGGTCTGGCCCAGCAGCTGACGCCGCAACAACCCGAACGACTGAGACTGTAACCGTACCTGATTCAGCCCGCCGGCTGAGGTGGCCAGCCAGAGGTTATGAAACCGGTCTTCGAGGATATCGTGCACGCGTACGGAATTGATACTGAACGGATCCGTGTCCTGCGGCAGAAAGGTCTGTACGTTTGTTTCGGCAACGGGCAGGGTCTGTCCGTTGCGCAGTCCGGCCTCCATAAGCAGCAGCCCATAGTTGGTACTGATCCAGAGCCGGTCAGCCGTATCAAGGTAAAGATTTTCCAGACCGGCGAACATGCGCTGAAAAGGGCGCATCGTCAGGTTGGGTAGGTGGGTGAGCTGAGGTGCACCGGCCCACAGTACCTGATTGTCGGTACCAATCCAGAGATCGCCGTGGCGGTCGGCGTGCATCGCTCGGATGGTCGTCCGGCTCAGCTGCGGAATCTGCCTGGCCTGATGCGGCAACCGGCGCGCCTTGCCGTCGGCTACCCATAAGCCGGTGCCGAAGGTGCCGATCCAGATGCGGCCCTGCCGGTCGGCGGTCATCCGGTTGACGGCAGGTTCGTAGGGGGCGGGTTTGGTCAGATGCACGGCCTGCCAGCCGGTGAGTTTCCCCGTTGTGTCGAATGTGAGCACCTGCGGGCCATAGCGCCAGGTGCCCACCCACAGGCGGCCATGCTGGTCATGGGTAATGGCATTGACATTGGACTCACTCAGCAGGGCAAGCTGTTCCGGAAAGGCATTAGCGCCCGCCCGTTCGGCTATGCTGACAAACCGGTCTTTCGCGGCGTCATACCAGAACAGCCCCGACCGTTCAACGCCTACCCACAGTTCACCCGTATCACTCACATGCAGGCTGCGGATGCGGTTGGCCGACATGCCTGTTTTTGGGTTAACAGGCAGATTGTATTTTTTTAAGCTATAGCCGTCATAGCGGTCAATGCCCTTGTTGGTGCCGATCCAGGTAAAGCCCTGCCGGTCCTGGGCTACGGCCATGGCATCACTGTGCGATAATCCTTCGTTGACCGTAATATGCGTAAACCGGAACCGGTTGGGTACCTCCTGTGCGGGCAGGCTGGTTCGGGTCAGACTAACGATGAGCAGCGAAAAACGAAAAACAATAGTCCACTTCATATCAGACTACTAATTTACCCCCTTTTTTTGACCGATTCCAACCCTGTTGTTTATCAAAAGTGCTGTAGCTTTGCACTATTCGTATACTCTTATGACTTTTCGATTACTAAAAACGTCGTTAGCGACAGGCGCACTGGCAGGGGCCGTGGCCTTAACGTCCGGCTGGAAGGCCACAACGCCTGCTGGGTTGCCGGTGAAAAACGCGGTGGCTGACACCACGGACCGGCCCGATGAAAACCGGTTTACTAAAGTCCTGCTGTCCAATGACCTGAACGAACCGATGGAGCTGGCCGTAGCACCGGACGGACATGTGTTTTTCGTCGAACGGGCCGGTAAGTTTTATATGTACGATCCGGTACAGAAAAAGACCCGCCTGTTGTATGATTTTCCGGTGAAAGCCGTCGATAAGTACCTGAACGGCCTGTTGGGCATGACTATTGATCCCAACTTCAGCAAGAACCGGTTCTTGTACTTTTTTTATACCATTCAGGAGGGCGGACAAACCCGGCAGCGGATTGCCCGGTTCCGGATGAACACCGATAATACCCTGGATGTGGCGTCGGAAAAGTCCATCATCGAGTTTCCGATTGACCTCGAAGTGAGTGCGCACACGGGTGGCTCCATGGCGTGGGATGCCCGCGGGAACCTGTTTATTTCGACCGGCGACAATACCGTTCCGTTTGAATCAAGCGGGTATGCGCCGATTGATTCCCGCGAAGGCCGCCTGACGTTTGATGCGCAGCGCTCGGCGGGAAACCCGAATGATTTGCGGGGGAAAATCCTGCGTATTCACCCGGAGGCTGATGGCAGTTATACCATTCCGGAAGGCAACCTGTTTCCGAAAGGGATGACCGGTACACGCCCGGAAATCTACGTTATGGGTTGTCGTAATCCCTACCGGATTTCGGTCGATCCGGCAACCGGATATGTCTATTGGGGCGAAATCGGGCCGGATGCCGGGACCGACGGCAAGCAGGGGCCGCGCGGATACGACGAAATCAACCAGGCAAAGAAGCCCGGCAACTATGGCTGGCCGTACTTTGTGGGGGATAGCAAACCGTACCACGCCTATGACTTTGCGACTAAACAGATCGGCGAGCTGTTCGATCCGAATGCACCGGTTAACCGGTCGCCGTTTAATACCGGCATGAACAACCTGCCGCCGACGCAGAAAGCAATGATCTGGTACCCGTACAACAAGTCTGACGAGTTTCCGCAACTGGGTGTCGGTGGCCGCTGCGCGATGGGCGGACCGGTCTATCACTTCGATCCGGCCCTGAAATCGTCGGTGAAGCTGCCGGCGTATTACGACAAAGCGCTGTTTGTATATGACTGGATGCGGAACTGGGTGTTTGCCGTCCGGCTGGATGCGCAGCAGAACTACCAGTCGATGGAGCCGTTTATGCCGGCCTCGGGCGATTTTCGCCGTCCGGTTGATCTGGAAGTAGGGCCGGACGGGGCATTCTACATGCTCGAATACGGTTCTGTTTACGGAATCGACAACGAAGATGCGCGCCTGGTCCGAATTGAATTCAACGCCGGTAACCGGGCACCGGTTGCGAAGATTGCGGCAAAGGATACCATCGGACTCGCGCCGTTTCAGGTGGCATTCGACGGAAGCGGGAGCCGGGACTTCGACAAGGGCGATCAGCTGACCTATGCGTGGCAGTTCGAAGGTGGAAAAGTCGGGTCAACCGAAGCAAATCCGACGTACACCTTTAAAAAGAACGGCATCTATAAGGTCCGCCTGAAAGTAAGTGATCCGCACGGCAAATCCAGTATGGATACGCTGACGATCCGCGTTGGCAACACCATGCCGGAAGTCGCCATTAAGGTCGCTGATAACAGCACGTTCTTCACGCCGACTCAGATGCCGTTGTCGTATACGGTGTCTGTGAAAGACCGTGAGGATAAGGTGATTGACCCGAAGCGGGTGAAGGTGGTGATGAACTACATTCCGAAAGTCGGCAACGAGCCGATTGTGGGTCACCAGCAGTTGTCGGGCAGTTTCAGCCTCGGTAAGTCGCTGATTGCGGGGTCTGATTGTAAGGCCTGCCACCAGATTGCGGCCAAATCCGTAGGGCCGGCATTTGTGGACGTGGCTAAAAAATACCGCGAAGACAAAACCGCAACCGCAAAGCTGGCGAATAAAATTATTGTCGGCGGGGGCGGTGTCTGGGGCGAACATGCCATGAGTGCCCACCCGCAGCTCTCGCGCGAAGAAGCTACCGAAATGGTGAAATATGTCCTGTCGCTGGCCGATCAGCCGGTCGAAAACCGGATTGCGCCTAAAGGTACACTGGCTCTGAAAGAACACGTCGGCAAGGAACAGCGTGGCCGGTATGTGCTGACCGCTACCTACACCGACAAGGGCACTGTCTATCCGCTGACCTGTACCGATGCGCTGATCCTGCGGCCAAACCGCGTGTTAGGCAGTGAGGCCGATGTTATTCACAACCTCGACCGGCAGGGTAAACGCCTCGGCACTATCCACCACGGATCGTATTTTGTGCTGAAAAACATTGACCTCAAAGGCATTGATGAACTGACCTACCGATACTCTTCGCAGAACCGCGACGCTACCCTCAACGTACATCTTGATTCGCCAACCGGGCCGGTCATCAGCTCGTTTACCTATACCGCTACCGGTGCCTGGGATAAATATGTGGAGGCGGGTGCTTCGGTGCAGGCCACTGCCGGTCGCCACGATCTGTATTTTGTTTTCGATAAGCAGCAGACGCCAAACCAACACCTGTTCTCGCTCGAATGGATTGATTTTCACCACAAAGCCGCTGGCGCTGTGTCAGAGGTGAAGGCCAGGGGTAAATAAGATGTAAACGTATGCCACAAAGGCACTAAGGATAGAAGAAGCACAAAGTTGTAGCGTCTTTATCAGTAAATCAAAATCTTAGTGCTTCTTTAAGGCTTAGTGTCTTCGTGGCAAAAAAACGTACCAAACGAATGAAAACAACCGCGTTCTTTTCCGGCCTGGTGGCCGCAGGGCTGGGTATCCTGTTGCTGACAGGCGTATCGGCTCCCCCGAAAAAAGATAACTGGATACAGCTCTTTAATGGCAAAGACCTGAAAGACTGGTCCGTAAAGATTACCGGGCACCCGCTGAACGATAATTATGGCAATACGTTCCGTGTCGAAGACGGCAAAATGGTTGTCCGCTATGACCAGTACGACGCCTTTAACGAGCAGTACGGCCATATTTTCTACAACAAACCTTTTTCAGCTTATTTGCTGGTAGTCGAATACCGGTTTGTGGGCGAACAGGTGAAAGGCGGACCGGGCTGGGCCATCCGCAATAGCGGGGCC
>NZ_CAMFHL010000269.1 GCF_945952095.1 uncultured Arsenicibacter sp.
GAGTGGTTTATTCCCTTACGACCGCCTGTACGACATCATTGCGTCAGAAATCGGCCGGTATGTTTCCCTGCCACAACTAGCTTACAAACCGGTTACCCCACCGTATGATTTCAAGGTGGATGCTACTGTAAAAAACCATCCGCTGATCAAAGCGTTTGTACCGGAGCTGACACGGCTGGATCCCGTACGTTTTCAGGCTTATCTGGATAATACAAAAGATACCACGTTCTCGGCAACAATGGTTGGCGGCGTTGTTGAGTATGACACCATTACCGTTGACAATCCACGCCTGAGCCTGCGCGCCGTAAACAACCAATTGTCACTGAACGGATCCCTGAGTGGTCTGCGTAACCAAAGTGTTCAGCTGAAAAAGACAGAAATTAAGGCGACCGCCGCCAATAATCTGGTTCGTTTTCAGGTAGCGACGAAAGATTCGGTCGATACTGACCGGTACGCGGTGAATGGCCAGGTCGCTATTAATAAAGACACGTACAAGGTACAGCTGGATCGGCGCGGCGTACTGGTAAATTACCAGCCATGGAGCGCCGACACATCCGGATTTGTCCAGTATGGTCCGCAAGGCTTGCTGGTTAACCGCTTTGCGCTGCGGTCAGCTACTCAATCCATCGATGCTAACAGCATTGAGCAGTACCCCAACGCACCGATACGCGTTACGTTACACAATCTGGATCTGTCAAACCTGGCGAAGCTGGCGAATCAGGACACTACCCTGGCCAGTGGCAGAATGGACGGAACGGTTATCGTGCGCGACTACATGGGCGACTCCGAGCTTTCGTTTCTGGGTAACCTGTATGTGGACAGCCTGAAGGTGATGGAAAAACCGCTTGGTAACCTGACCGCCCGGTTTACCAATCAATCAGATCAGAAGATTGGTGTGAATACAACGCTGGTTGGTCCGTATAACAACGTACAGGTTAACGGTTTTTACAACCCTAATAACGAAAAGCAGGCGCTGGATCTGAAAGTAAACCTACAGCGGCTGGATGCCCGTACGATTGAAGCATTCAGCTTTGGCGAACTGCGGCAGGCACACGGGCAGCTGACCGGCAATATGGACATCAACGGCTCGCTGACCAAACCAACGATTAAAGGTTCGGTGGCGTTTGATACGGTGGCGTTTAATATCAAGCAACTGAATGCAACCTACCGCATTGATCAGGAGCGTATCCTGTTCAACGGCCAAACCATTACGCTCGACAACTTTGACGTCCGTGATACACTGGGACGCGTACTGACAACAAACGGAACGGTTGTGCTGAATGAATTGCCGGATGTCAGCTATAACCTGAATGTTACGGCGAAAAACTTCCTGGTCCTGAATGCCGGCCGGAAAGACAACGACTATGTATATGGCAACGCAGCGATCTCTACCAACCTCCGGATACGCGGCAAAGGTACCCAGCCAGCCGTTACGGGGACGATCAAGGTGGATCGTGAGAGCAAAGTAACCCTGGTACTGCCCGACGAAACGCTGGATGCCAACGAAGCGCGTCAGGTTGTTACGTTTATTGCGCCCGGCGATACACTGGCCCTGAGCAAATACCTGCAACCGGCCAAGATCGATACCATTCCGCGGATTGCGTTTGAGCAGCTGAGTAACGCCAATATTTCGCTTAACCTGGAAGTAGACGACAGTTCTGAGTTTACCATTGTTATTGACGAGCGTAACGGCGACAACCTGCGCGCGCGCGGAAATGCCAATCTGAACGTAACCCTTAATCAGGCCGGTGAAGTGCAGGTCCTTGGCCGCTACGAGGTGACCGAAGGTGAATATGACCTGACCTACGAGGTCCTGAAGCGGCAGTTTTCTATTGATAAGGGAAGCAGTATTGTGTTCACCGGCGATCCGTTAAAGGCAGATGTAAACATAACAGCCATCTATAAGACACAGGCATCACCCGCAGGATTGATCGCCAACGAATCGACCAATACAGCTGATAACTCCAAAAATAACCGTATTCCATTCAATGTTATTCTGAACATGAAAGGAAACCTCAGTAATCCGGAATTAAGCTTTGACTTGTCAGTTCCGAAGGAAAATGTGGCGGTTACACAGGATGTTTTAAGAAGTGTAAATGATAAACTGGATCAACTGCGTCAGGATCGTTCTCAGATCAATAAGCAAGTATTCGGCCTGTTGATTTTAGGCAGTTTTATTTCCGAGAACTCATCTAATTTCCTTTCCGGCGGAGGTGGTGGTGGCCTTGATGCCGAAAACATTGCGCGGACCAGCGTTAGTAAACTGTTAACAGAACAACTGGATCGCTTTGCGTCAAGCATTATTAAAGGTGTAGATGTAAACTTCAATTTACAGTCTTCAAATCAGGCGAATTCGCTTCAGGGAGCGACCGGAACCCGTACCGATCTTAACGTAGGCTTATCCAAAAGTTTCCTGAACGGTCGTGTTTCTGTTTCTGTAGGCCGGAATTTTGCTATTGAAAACAACACAGGGATAAACCGTAATCCCAACGAGATTTTCGACAATGTCTCGCTTAAATACAATCTGACCCGGGACGGACGCTATGCCTTACGGGGTTACAGACAGAATCAGACCAGCGCATCAGTCGATAATAACCAGGCAATTTTCTATGGATATGTTGTTGAAACAGGTGTGGGCTTTGTGATCACTGTTGACTTCAACACGTTAAAGGATTTACTCAAAAAAGAGAATACTTCTGAATTATGAGATGTATTGCTTATTTACAATACCTGATAAGAACTATGCCTGCCCGGAACGTAAATCATTTCGCAGCAGGTATACTTTTAATCCCCTGCCTGCTTAGTTCATGCAATATTGCTAAACATTTGCCGCCTACTGAACGGTTGTATGTGGGTACGGATATAAGCCTGAAGGCAGACTCAAGCGTTAACAAATCAGAACAGTCGGCACTAAAAAGCGGGTTAGAAGGTTTATCCCGTCCCCGTCCGAATAAAACCCTTTTCGGATACCCGTATAAAGTGGGGCTCTATTATTTGCTGGGTGAGCCAAAGAGTGAGAATGGCTTCAGGGCATGGTTTCGCAAAAAACTTGGTGAGCCGCCGGTTTTTGCCAGCTCAAAAGCGCTTACGTCTAATGCAACGGTATGGGCCGCCTACCTGGAGAACGAAGGCTACTTTCGTTCCGGCACTACCGGAAAACTGGTCGAAAACGGTTATAAAGCACGTGGGGTTTACGAGGTTACTGTTAAACCACGCTACTATATTGATTCTGTTCATTTTCTCATCGATTCCTCAGCCAGCCGGAAAGCGCTGTTCAGTACATCTCCGCGTACGCTTCTAAAACAGGGAGATCCGTATCGTTTTGAGGTTATTAAAGCTGAACGCGAACGGATTAATCAGACGTTGCAGAACCGGGGCTTCTTTTATTTCCAGCCGGATTACGTGGGCATCCTGGCAGACAGCGCCCGTGGAAATCATAAACTACGGCTTTATGTAGCCATTAAACCTGATATGCCCCTTCCGGCAGGCCAGCCGTATTATATCCGGAATCTGTATGTTTATCCGCGGTATAGTCTGGGTGATGCGGATACGAACCGTTCTCAGGCTTATACGGTACGTGGTGACACATCGTTAAGGCAGGTTTATATTGTTGATTCGGCAAGGCTTTATAAACCAGCGCTGTTTAACGATGTTCTTGCTTTAAAACCAGGTCGCCGATATAGTAGCCGTAGCCATGATCTCACCTTAAGCCGCTTCATCAATGTGGGCAGTTTCAAGTTTGTCCGTAACAGGTTTGTGCCTACCATTCAGCATGATACGGCGTTTTTAGATGTGCATTATTACCTGACACCCTACCCCAAACGGTCAATGCGGTTTGAGCTGGATGGAGTTACCCGGTCAAACGGGCTGGCCGGTTCCCAGCTTACACTGAGCTGGATCAATCGTAATTTCATGGGTCGTTCCGAGATACTGACCATTAACGGAACAGCAGGTGTTGACTTTCAGTTAGGAGGCGGTGTTCAGGGCGTCAGAAATATACGGTATGGGATTAACGGCGTCCTGACGTTCCCGCGTCTGGTTTCGCCGTTACGTTTCAGGTATGATCAGCGCCAGCTCCTGCCCAAAACAAACTTAACTATTGGTTATGAGCGGTTAGTACAGGGCGTACCAAAAAGCGTAGCCAATATCCCGGATTCGCTGGCTAAAGGAACATTGTATGCTATCAACTCATTTAATACGTCCTTTGGCTATAGCTGGCGAAAAAACCAGCAGATTGAACAGTCCTTTATCCCTTTTGGCATTAACTATGTTTATTTTAAACTAGTCAATGACAGGGTATTCTTTGACTACCTGGCAGCCGATCCGGCAACGAGTGTACGTTATCTGAATCTGTATTTAAGAACAGACCAATTCATTCTTAATTCTGTTTACACCCTTAATTATAACTCATCGCCGCGGTCGAAATCTCCGCATGCGTTTCAGATCCGGTATTCTGCGGAAACAGCCGGAAATGCGGCCAGTGTCCTGATTCCAAAAGACTCTTTAGGCTACAGGCGTATTTTCACGAATCCCTTTTACCAATATCTGCGCTCAGATATCGACCTCCGGCATTATTATAAACTAACACCAGGTATGACCTGGGCAAACCGCCTGTTTGCCGGTATGGGTTATTCATACGGGAATTACACCGAGATGCCCCTGATTAAACAATATTTTGTTGGTGGCAGCAACAGCTTACGGGGTTTCAGAGCAAGAGCGATCGGCCCTGGCGTTACAACGCGGGATACTACCGGTGTTGTACCCCTCTTTTTTGATGGTGGTGGCGATATTAAACTTGAATTTAATTCAGAATTGCGGCCAAAGTTTACCAAATACCTTCAGGGAGCGTTGTTTGTTGATGCCGGTAACGTCTGGATGGCACGTGAAGAGGGATATTATGGCAAAGGCAGTAAGATTACAAAAGACTTTTACAAACAGATTGCTGTTAGTGGCGGTATCGGACTCCGGGTTGATTTATCCTACTTTCTTATACGCCTTGACCTGGGGATGCCGCTCCGGAAACCTTATTTGACAGACGGTAAATACTGGGTGCTTGATAAAATCAATTTCCGGGATCGGGAATGGCGGCGACAGAACCTTATTCTCAACATAGCTGTTGGCTATCCGTTTTAACAAAAAAGGCGAAAGAGATCATCTTTCGCCTTTTTTGTTACGCCTGACCGACCGGCCCGCTGAAACCGCCGGGGAACGGAAAAGCACTGTCTTCGCTGTTAATACTTCCGTATGCTTCTTCATACTTCCGGATATTATCCTTCAAAGCCGATAATAACCGTTTGGCATGCTCCGGCGTCAGGATTATCCTTGACTTAACCTTTGCCTTCGACAGGCCGGGCATTAACCGGATAAAATCCACAACAAACTCACTGTTTGAGTGAGCAATCATGGCTAAGTTAGCATACACTCCTTCCGCAATGTCTTCCGGTAATTCAACGTCGATCGTTGTTTCCTGATTAGGTTGTTGAGGGTTCATCCTGCGTGTAGTTTGAGTTCTTGCCTTATACAAATAAAGCCAGCCCGTTTCCAGGCTGGCTTTGTAATTTACTGCCAATCCGGCTCACCCTTTGATAAGCCTGCTGACTATACCGTTGCCCGGCGCTTGCTCCGTGAGAACTGCTCGCGGGATTCGGTAATGGTATCGTATTCTTCTTTCGAGCCGACAATCGTTTTCTGGTAACGGCGAACCCCTGTACCGGCCGGGATCAGGTGACCTACGATCACATTCTCCTTCAGACCTTCCAGCGTATCGTTCTTACCACGAATCGATGCTTCGCTCAATACTTTCGTTGTTTCCTGGAACGAAGCTGCTGAGATGAAGCTTTCCGTACCCAGTGAAGCCTGCGTGATACCCATCAGCGTCGGCTGAGAAACCGCGGCCATGGCTTCACGAACGGTTACCGTCCGCAAGTCACGACGTTTCAGGCTTGAGTTCTCATCGCGCAGACGGCGGGCTGAGATAATCATACCTGGTTTTACGTTTTCTGAATCACCGGCGTCAACGACTACCTTCGCATCCATCACCTTGTCGTTTTCCTCGCGGAATGTCCACTTGTCAACAACCTGGCCTTCGAGGAAGTTTGTATCGCCTGAGTCGATAATTTCAACTTTCTGCATCATCTGACGCACGATGGCTTCGATGTGCTTATCGTTGATTTTTACACCCTGCAGACGGTATACTTCCTGAATCTCGTTCACCAGATATTCCTGTACGGCAGTCGGACCTTTAATGGCCAGAATGTCGCTCGGCGTGATAGCTCCATCCGACAGCGGATCACCGGCTTTCACGAAGTCGTTATCCTGAACAAGGATGAACTTCGACAGAGGTACCAGGTATTTCTTCTTGGTACCGTCTTTCGACTCAATATAGATTTCGCGGTTACCACGCTTGATCGTACCGTATGTAACAACACCGTCGATTTCCGAAACGACCGCCGGGTTCGACGGGTTACGTGCTTCGAACAATTCCGTTACCCGTGGCAGACCACCCGTAATATCCCGTGTTTTACCAACGTTACGCGGAATCTTGGCCAGTGGCTGACCGGCTCTGATCTGCTGGCCTGATTTTACAACCAGACGCGCACCTACCGGAAGGTTGTAACCTTTCTCGGTGATGTCTTCCAGCAGCGTGCTCTTACCGCTCACCACGATAGCCGGGTTTTTCGTCTTATCACGGCTTTCGATGATCACCATTTCCTGGAAGCCTGTCTGTTCGTCAAACTCCTCGCGGTAGGTGATGCCATCTTCAATGGCGTCAAAGCTAATCGCCCCTGTCAGTTCAGACAGGATAACGGCATTATATGGATCCCAAACGGCAAGCTCGTCACCTTTCTTCACCATATCACCATCTTTCACACGCAGGAATGCACCATACGGTACGTTGTTGCTGATCAGAACCAGGTTACGGTCTTCGGCACTGACAATCCGGACTTCACCTGAACGACCCATCACAACAGTCTGAGAGTTACCTTCGTTATCTTCCGATTCAACGGTACGCATCTCTTCAAACTCGATACGGCCGTCGAACTTCGCACGGATTGAGGCATCAACCGCAATGTTTGATGCCGTACCACCTACGTGGAATGTACGAAGTGTCAGCTGTGTACCCGGCTCACCGATTGACTGAGAAGCAATTACACCCACGGCCTCGCCGATGTCAACGATCCGGCCTGTTGCCAGGTTACGGCCGTAGCATTTCGCACAAACACCTTTCTTCGACTCACAGGTCAGTACCGAACGGATTTCAACCGTTTCAAGACTGGTTTCGTCAATCTGGGCAGCAATTTCTTCCGTAATGATGTCGCCTGACGCAATGATCAGTTCTTTCGAGATCGGATCATACAGATCGTGAACCGTTACACGGCCCAGAATCCGCTCTGACAGTGGTTCAACGATATCTTCGTTGTCTTTCAGGGCTGATATCTGCAGACCACGGAGTGTTCCACAATCATCTTCAGAGATAATCACATCCTGTGCAACGTCATGCAGACGACGTGTCAGGTAACCGGCATCGGCCGTTTTAAGGGCCGTATCGGCAAGACCTTTACGGGCACCGTGCGTTGAGATAAAGTACTCCAATACGTCGAGGCCTTCTTTAAAGTTCGACAGGATCGGGTTTTCAATGATCTCACCAACCGAGCCCTGCAGGTTTTTCTGAGGCTTAGCCATCAGACCCCGCATACCACCTAACTGACGGATCTGCTCGCGCGAACCACGGGCTCCCGAGTGCATCATCATGAAGATTGAGTTAAACCCTTGCTGGTCTGACTCCAACTGCTTCATCAGTGTTTCGGTGATGCGTGAGTTAACACGTGTCCAGATATCAATTACCTGGTTATAGCGTTCGTTTTCCGTAATCAGACCCATCAGGTAGTTATCCCAAACGCCCTGTACCGACTGTTTCGCTTCCTCAATCAAGCCTTGTTTAGCTTCAGGAATCTTAACGTCGTTCAGACCGATTGACAGACCACCACGGAAGGCCATCTGGAATCCGAGTTCTTTAATTTCGTCAAGGAATGCTGCCGTTTTTGAACCACCCGCAATTTTAAAGATCAGGGCAATGATCTGCTGAAGTTTCTTCTTCGTCAGCAGTTCGTTGATGTACCCTACTTCTTTCGGTACTGACTGGTTGAACAACAAACGTCCGGCAACAGTCTCAATAAGTTTTGTCTCCAGCTCACCCTGCTCATTCCGTACCTGAACCCGGCACTTAATGTTAGCGTGCTTCGACAATTTACCTTCATTGATCGCAATGATCACCTCTTCCGCCCCGTAGAATGTCATGCCTTCACCTGCGATTGGGTACTCAGGTGTGCTGCGACGTCCTTTTGTTACGTAATACAGACCTAACACCATGTCCTGCGATGGTACGGTAATCGGTGCACCGTTGGCAGGGTTCAGGATGTTATGCGAGGCAATCATGAGCAGAGACGCTTCCAGAACGGCTTCCTGACCTAGCGGTACGTGAACCGCCATCTGGTCACCGTCAAAGTCGGCGTTGAAGGCCGTACACACAAGCGGGTGCAGCTGGATAGCCTTTCCTTCGATCAGCTTAGGCTGGAACGACTGGATACCCAGACGGTGGAGCGTAGGAGCCCGGTTCAGCAATACAGGGTGACCTTTCAATACGTTTTCCAGGATATCCCAGATAACCGGATCTTTGCGGTCAACGATCTTCTTCGCTGATTTTACCGTTTTCACAATACCCCGTTCGATCAGCTTACGGATAATAAACGGCTTGAATAATTCAGCCGCCATATCTTTTGGCAGACCACACTCGTGCAGTTTCAGTTCCGGACCAACAACGATTACCGAACGGCCTGAGTAGTCAACACGCTTACCAAGCAGGTTCTGACGGAAACGTCCCTGCTTGCCTTTCAGCATGTCTGACAGTGATTTCAGCGCACGGTTACCTTCTGAACGAACTGCGTTAACCTTACGTGAGTTGTCGAACAGTGAGTCAACAGCCTCCTGTAACATCCGCTTCTCGTTACGCAGGATCACCTCAGGTGCCTTGATTTCGATCAGACGCTTCAGACGGTTGTTCCGGATAATTACCCGGCGATACAGATCATTCAAATCTGATGTTGCGAAACGGCCGCCATCTAGGGGGACAAGCGGGCGCAGTTCCGGCGGAATCACCGGCACCATCTTAATCACCATCCACTCAGGGCGGTTTTCAATACGGCCGTTGGCTTCGCGGAATGCCTCAACTACTTTCAGACGCTTCAACGCTTCTGCTTTCCGTTGCTGCGACGTATCCGTTGCAGCTGCGTGACGCAGGGAGTATGACAGCTCATCAAGGTTCAGGCGTGATAACAACATTTCCAGTGCCTCAGCCCCCATTTTGGCGATAAATTTCTGCGGATCTTTATCATCAAGATGTTGGTTGGTACCTGGCAGTTTGTCGATAATATCGAGATATTCGTCTTCAGTCAGGAAATCAAGTTCGTTGATACCATCAGCTTCCTTCACACCTGCCTGAACGACAACATACCGTTCGTAATAGATAATCTGGTCGAGTTTCTTAGTAGAAAGACCGAGCAAATAACCAATTTTGTTTGGTAAGCTCCGGAAGTACCAGATATGCGCAACGGGCACCACCAGTTCGATGTGTCCCATACGCTCACGGCGTACTTTTTTCTCGGTAACTTCCACCCCACAACGGTCGCAGATAATGCCTTTATAGCGAATCCGCTTGTATTTGCCGCAATGGCATTCCCAGTCTTTCACTGGCCCGAAGATCCGCTCACAGAACAAGCCGCCCATTTCAGGCTTATATGTCCGGTAGTTGATGGTCTCGGGTTGAGTTACCTCACCGTATGAACTCTCCAGAATCGACTCGGGCGATCCCAGACTGACCGTCACGCTCGCAAAATCGCCACCGCGTTTTCTGCTCTTTTTG
>NZ_CAMFHL010000270.1 GCF_945952095.1 uncultured Arsenicibacter sp.
GTCGTCGGCAGCGTCAGATGTGTATAAGAGACAGATTCTTCGGTGATAAATTCCGTCGCGAGCAGCATGCGTTCATGGCTGATCGACTGCGGAAATTTAGGGCAAAACGTGAATCCGGACCGGAAAGGCGACGTACCGGCTTCTGTTTTCCATTTCTCAATCATGCCTTCCGTCGGAATCTGGTAATGGGTGAGATTCAGCTCAATGGTATTAAACTGCTGCACATAATGGTGTAAAAAATCCTTCTCTTTAGCGGTAGAAGGATAAATTTTACCAACGTATTGTTTGTTTGCCCAGACCGGACCTCCGATGAAAACCTCAGGATGACCGGCTCGTTCGACTGCTGTCCATATCCTTGTATTAAACGCCGGATCGGGCGGAAGTATGGGGCTTACTGCATCCGGATTGGTGGTTTTTCCAAATTCCATATCGGCGAAGAAGTTACTGGTTCTTTGGTGTAACAACAATCCATAACTGAAAAAGTTGAAATTAGTTGTTTCTCAGCACGATAACCTCTATATTTGCACTCCCGTTTTTGGGCGGGTACGGATTGCTCTTAGCAATTAATTCGAAATCAACCAATTATCAATACAAACAGTGAATACACTCAGTTATAAAACCATCTCCGCTAACAAAGAGACGGTGCAAAAAGACTGGGTTGTGATTGACGCAGAAGGACAAGTGCTGGGTCGGCTGGCCAGCCAGGTTGCCTTCATGATTCGCGGCAAACACAAGCCGAATTTTACACCACACGTTGACTGCGGAGACAACGTGATCATTATCAATGCTGACAAGATTCGTCTGACCGGCAAGAAACTGACAGACAAAGTGTACGTACGGCACACTGGCTACCCTGGTGGTCAGCGTTTTGCGACGCCGCGCCTGCTGTTGGAAAAACATCCGGAGCGTGTTCTTGAGCACGCCATCCGTGGCATGTTGCCTAAAAACCGTTTAGGCCGCCGGTTGTTCACAAACCTGTATGTTTATGCTGGTGGCGAACACCCGCATGCAGCTCAGCAACCTAAAGAAATTAAATTCTAACAGGCGCAAAACACATGGAAAGAATTAATGCCATTGGCCGCCGGAAAACAGCCGTGTCACGTGTATACATGACAGCTGGTAACGGAGCCATCACGGTAAACGGGAAAGACTACAAACAGTATTTCCCATCAGAAGTTCTGCAGATCATCACTAACCAGCCGTTTGCTACAGTTAACGGTCTGGGTGCTTACGACGTGAAAGTAAACGTTCGTGGCGGTGGTGTTACCGGTCAGGCTGAAGCCACTCGTATGGCAATCTCACGGGCTCTGTGCGAAGTAAACGCTGAGTTCCGTCCTGCCCTGAAGAAAGAAGGCTTCCTGACACGGGATTCACGTATGGTTGAACGGAAAAAATACGGTCGTGCCAAGGCTCGCCGGCGGTTCCAGTTCTCTAAACGTTAATCACCGGAATGGGCAAACGGTCTCATTATCGGGCCGGATTATTCTGCTCATTCTGAATTAATTATTTTAAAGTCGTCCAGACTGCCCTTAGATGTTGCCGACGGGTGGTGCTGCGTAACCAAATTTCAAAAATTCAATTTCACTAACAGAAAATGGCACAAGTGGAATATAAAGACCTACTCGACGCTGGTGTGCACTTAGGTCACCTTACGCGTAAGTGGGATCCTCGTATGGCTCCGTACATCTTCATGGAGAAGAACGGTATCCATATCATTGACTTGAATAAAACTCTCGCGAGCCTGCAGGAAGCTCAGAATGCTATCCGTGGTATTGTTCGTTCGGGCCGTAAAGTGATGTTTGTGGCTACGAAAAAGCAAGCTCAGGAGATCGTTGCTGAAGAAGCACGTCGTCTGAAAATGCCATTCGTTACGGATCGCTGGTTAGGTGGTATGCTGACTAACTTCGCGACGATCCGCAAGTCGTTGAAGAAGTTGCAGACTATTGAGAAAATGTTGAAAGATGAAGCAACGGCAGGTAACATTGCCAAGCGTGAACTTTTAACGCTGACTCGCGAAAAAGATAAGCTGGAGCGTGTATTAGGCGGTATTACTGACCTGACTCGTTTACCGGCAGCACTGTTTATTGTTGACGTGAAGCGGGAACATATTGCTGTTGCAGAAGCTAAGCGCCTGGGCATCCCGGTATTTGCAATGTGCGATACGAACTCGAATCCGGATGTGGTTGATTTCCCGATCCCGGCTAACGACGATGCTTATAAGTCAATCGCTCTGATCACTCTTGCTATGGGTAAGGCTATCGAAGAAGGTCTTATGGAACGTAAGCAGGATAAAGACGATCAGCGTTTGCAGGAAGAAGAAGAAGCAAAGCGTGCTGAAGATGTTCGTCAAGCTGCTCAACCTGTAGCTGAAGCTTCTGAAGGTTCAGAACCTGTAGCTACTGAGCAGGGAGAATAATCTGAGTTTACCGGTAGTGTTTCGTTTTCTGTAAATGAACATTCTATCGTAAAACTTCTGAGAATAGCCCGTAGCCAGCCGCTATGGGCTATTCCATTATAATTTAAAGCCTATTGTTGGCTTATTGTTAATTTCGACAATTTATTATTTTATAAAACTTAATATGGCAATCACCGCAGCAGACGTTAACAAACTTCGGCAAGAAACCGGAGCCGGTATGATGGACTGTAAGAAGGCTCTGACCGAAGCAGACGGCGATTTCGAAAAAGCAAAAGAGATTCTGCGTAAGCAAGGTCAGAAAATCGCTGACAAGCGTGCTGACAATGCAACCGCAGAAGGTGCCGTTCTGGCACAGGTAAGCGAAGATGGTAAGAGCGGTATCGTTGTCGCTCTGGCTTGCGAAACTGAACCGGTTTCAAAAGTTGCCGACTTCCAGACACTGGCAAAAGCTACACTGGAATCAGCTGCTGCATCAGGCGCAACCACAAAAGACGCACTGTTAGCTGTTGCTCAGGCAGACGGCCGTACATTGCAGGATCACATCACGGATTTAATGGGTAAAATCGGTGAGAAAATCGATATCGTGTCGTTTGAAGTTGTTACAGCTGATCAGGTTGTAGCTTATATCCACTCAAACGGCAAATTAGGTGTACTGGTTGGCCTTGTTAATACAAACGGTACCGACGTTTCAGAAGTTGGCCGCGACGTAGCGATGCAGGTAGCTGCCATGAAACCGGTTGCTATCGATAAAGACGGTGTTGATGCCAGCATCATCAGCCGCGAAATCGAAATCGGTAAAGAGCAGGCACGTGCTGAAGGCAAACCGGAAGCTATGCTGGAAAAAATTGCTATGGGCAAACTGAACAAATTCTACAAGGAAAATACCTTGTTAAATCAGGAATTTGTTAAGGATAACTCATTGACAATTGCTCAGTTACTTGACAAAACGACAAAAGGTCTGACAGTTTCTGTGTTTAAACGTGTTGCTATCGGTTAAGCCGGAAGACTCCCTTATAGTATTGAAAGCCCGGACTGCACAGCAGTCCGGGCTTTCTTTTTGGTGTATGAATATATGAAGTAAGTAAATTTTTATATTTTTAATATTTCTGAAAAGAATACATAAGCATGGCGTTACTTTTTATATAAATTCTTGTCTTATAGGAGAACTTGTCCTATGAAAGCATACACTGACGAAGAACTCGTAAAATTGTACGTAGAGACACAGCGAAATCAATATTTCGAGGTCCTGTACAGCCGCTATTGTGATAAGGTTTATCGCAAGTGCTTATCGTTTACAAAAGACCCTGCGCGGGCCGAAGATTTCACGCACGATATTTTTCTGAAGCTGATCGTCAAGTTAGGTGGCTTTAAGGAACAGTCGAGGTTTTCAACGTGGCTCTATTCAGTGACGTATAATCACTGTATGGATCATGTCAGAAGCAAGAAAAACGTAGAAGTCCTGGTAGATGACGATTATGAACATCTGCTGAATTTCAGCGATGATGACGATGAACTTGACTTTTCAGAAATGTCTATTCAGGGCTTACGGAAAGCCATGGAGAAAATGACAACTGAAGAACGGAGCCTGTTGATGCTCAAGTATCAGGATGATGTCACGATCCGTGATATGGCCGAAATCCTGAACCTTACCGATAGTGCTGTCAAAATGCGCCTGAAGCGTGCAAAAGACAAACTTAAAAAACGGTACCTGGAAAGCGTTGTATTTGGAATTTTAGTAGCACTGAGATGGATTTCGGCTAAGTTTCCGGTACGATGGTTCTAAGATGATAGAAAACGTTTTTAAACAGCTCGAATCAGACGATAGCTGTCCTGCCCATCTGAAAACAGAAATCATTTCTGAGATAGATTTGATCCGGAATACTCTGCAAATAGTTGAGTTGTATGCCGGTGACCTCTTTGGCGTTTTATCTGCTTTAACGAATCCTCAGGAAGATTAATCACTCAAACGCCTGCGTAATGGATAAACTGCCTAACCTGACAGAAATTTTAATTAATACCTTCCGCACACTGATTAATCAGTTTATCGATTTTGTCCCGAAGCTGACCGGAGCCGGTGTGGTGTTGTTGATCGGTGTTTTGGTAGCCAGGGTGACGTCGGTTGTTGTCAAAAATATATTAGGCCGCGTTGGTTTTGACAAAATCGGCGATAAGCTGAATGAAATTGATTTTATCAAGCAGCTGCAGACTGAAATCAAGCTTAGTGAACTGGTTGCTAAAGTACTGTATTACTTTATCCTGCTGGTGTTTATCACAGCGGCAACCGAAACATTGGGCGTTAAAGCCATTTCGGATATGGTCCTGTCGCTGGTAAATTTTATTCCCAAAGTTATTGCGGCGGCCATCATGCTCCAGATTGGGGTTCTGGTGGCCGATGCAATGAAAAAAGCAGTTATATCCCTTTGCCAGACCTTTAAAATTGCGTCCGGTAAATTGCTTGGCATGATCGTTTTTTTCTTTTTCCTGATCATTACAATCATCAGTGCACTTGGTCAGGCCGGAATTAATACGGAATTACTTGAATCCAGTTTTAATTTATTGATTGGCGGAATCATATTTGCTTTCGCTGCCGGATACGGCTACGCATCCAGGGATGTTATGGCGAATATTTTGTCGTCATTCTACTCTAAAAATAAATTTCAGGAAGGCCAGACTATTCAGATTGATGATGTCAAAGGAGTAATTGTTAAAATGGATAATACATCAATTACCCTCCGGACTGATGTAGCAACGTCCGTTTTTCCACTTCAGGCTCTACAGTCAAAACGGGTTGATATCTTTCCTGATCCACCAACGAACGTAACTGACCAGATTGCTTAAAATGAAACTTTTCTACCTTTCCATTACACTACTTACACTTGTTTTTACATCACTTGCCCACGCGCAGACTTCGCCCGTAGTAACGACTAATTTTGCAGATACATTGAGCGTCAGAAAGGATACTACTTACTGGCAGAAGTCCTTTACCGGTGGCGTCAACTTTAACCAGGCATCCTTTAGTAACTGGGTCGGAGGCGGTGTCAATTCAGTTGCCCTGGGAATGGTTATGAATGCCCGTGCACTATATGAGAAAGGGCGTACCTCATGGGACAATACTGCCGACTTACAGCTTGGCTATGTAACGCAGCGCGGCGACACGCGGAAGGCAGCTGACCAGATTTTCGTAAACTCTGTTTTAGGGCATAAAGTGTCTAAGAAAATGGACCTTTTCGGCTCGGGTACCTTCAATACCTTTTTTGCGCCTGGCTATCGGTATGACAAACTTCCCGGCGATCAGAAGCGTTTGTTAGTATCTAATTTTCTGGCACCTGCGCAGATCACCTTTGCATGGGGTGTAGCTTTCCGGCCTAATGACTGGTTTTCGCTTCGATTGAGCCCGTTCTCGCCCCGGTTTACCATCGTCAATGATCCGGATGTCCGGATTAAAGAAGTAAACGGCGTTTATGTAAAAGATCCGAATGTAGTTGCATATGGCGTGAATCCGGGTAAAACAACACGGATCGAATGGCTGGCGCTACAGTTACAGGCTGCGTTAAGTAAAAAGCTGGGTGAAAATGTGAGTATTAATGCTCGTTATCAACTGTATGCCAACTATAAGCAGTTGAATGCGATTGATCATCGTCTGGATGCTGTACTGACGGCAAAAGTGAGTAAGTATTTAAGTACAACATTTGGTTTGATTTTACTGTACGATAAAGACTTTGCCGCTAAACTTCAGGTACAGCAGACACTGGCCATCGGTCTCTCCTACAATATCAGTACGTTCCGAAAAAAATAATATCGAAGTTGTATACATATTTATAAGTGTATAACTTACAATCCATTCCATAGTAACTTAAACCTTAAAAAACTATGCTTAAGGAGTTTCGTACATTCATGGCACAAGGTAATGTGCTTGATCTGGCCGTCGGTGTTATCATTGGTGCGGCTTTCGGAAAAATTGTGAATTCATTGGTTGAAGACGTTATCAATCCTATCCTGGGCCTGATCTTAGGTAAGGTTGATTTCAGTGAGTTAAAGGTTGTTCTGAAAGAAGCCGCAGATGGTCAGGCTGAGGTTGCTATACGGTATGGTAATTTCCTGAACCAGGTGATTCAGTTTGTTATTCTGGCGTGGGTAATTTTCCTGATTGTGAAGGCCGCCAACAAAATGAGGCTCTCAAACTCGATGGACCCGAAATAATAGTATTGATTACTTCATGATAAAAGCCCCTTCTTTGCGATGGGGCTTTTTTATTTACATTAATTTTGGTGCGCATTTAGCGTAAACAGCTATTTGGCGATTATTAATTCATCGGTGTACAGCACAGTCAGGTATGGAAAAGCAGAAATTAGTTATTCTGGGTGGCGGAGAAAGCGGAGTCGGTTCGGCATTGCTGGGAAAAGCAAAAGGCTACAGCGTTTTTTTATCCGATCGGGGCCTGCTGAAAGATTCTTATAAGCTTACATTACAACAAGCCTCCATTGATTTTGAAGAAGGTACCCATACCAAAGACCGTATCCTGGAAGCTGATGTTGTGGTAAAAAGCCCGGGTATACCGGATACGGTACCACTAGTGGTTGAACTGCTGCAGGCAGGGGTTCCGGTTATATCCGAAATAGAATTTGCCGCCCGCTATACCCATGCCCGCCTGATTGGGATCACAGGCAGCAACGGAAAAACGACAACTACCCTGCTAACGTACCATCTTTTGAAGCAAGCAGGACTGAATGTAGGTTTAGCCGGTAATATCGGCGATAGCTTTGCGAAACAGGTGATTGATGATCAGTTCGATTATTACGTTCTTGAGCTGAGTAGTTTTCAGCTGGACGGGATGTTTGAGACTCACCTGCATACCGCAGTTTTATTGAATATTACGCCTGATCACCTGGATCGGTATGGGTATAATTTCCGGAATTACGTGAATTCAAAATTCCGTATTCTGCAAAATATGTCCCCGAAAGATCACTTTATCTACTTTGAGGATAGTACGGTGATTACTGAAGGGCTGGCTGAGCGTTCTGTTGAGGTGAATACATTACCCGTTTCGCTGACAAAGGCGCTTACTACCGGCGGCTATATGGCCGGAGAACAGTTACTTGCGTCGGCAGGTGGCAACGCAGTATCAATTGATCTAAAAACATTGCCGCTAAAGGGCAAACACAATGTTATTAATATGCTGGCGGCCTCTCTGGCAGCATTAACGGCCGGAGTAGCACCGGAGACGATTGCAGAAGGCTTGCTTAGCTTTAAAAATGCTGCACATCGTCTGGAACCGGTGGCAACAATTGATGGAGTTCAGTTCATCAATGACTCTAAAGCGACCAATGTTGATTCGGTGTATTATGCCCTTGAAAGCATGACTGCCCCAACAATCTGGATTGCAGGTGGCCAGGATAAGGGCAATGACTATAGCCAGCTTGACGAGCCGGTAAAACAAAAAGTAAAAGCACTGATTTGTCTGGGAAAAGATAACCGGAAACTCATCGATTATTATACCGGTAAAATTCCGCAGATTACAGAAACACAGGATATACATGACCTCATTAAGCAATCATTACTTTGGGCCGTACCCGGAGATGTTGTCCTGCTTTCTCCGGCTTGTGCAAGCTTTGATTTGTTTAAAAACTACGAAGATCGTGGTAATCAGTTCAAGGAAGCGGTTCATAAGGCCGCAAATGAAGGTATAAATCAGTAAAGGGCACTTGCAGGCTGTAAGCTAATAAACGTATGACGTTCTCAATTGGAGATTGGTTGAAATTTAACCTGAAGGGCGATCGCCAGATCTGGTGGATTGTACTGTTCCTGTCTATCATGAGTGTTCTGGTCGTATATAGTGCAACGGGGACGATTGCTTTTCAGAAAATGCAGGGTAATACAGAGTCATATCTGTTAAAGCATTCCGCACTGGTAATCCTGGGGCTGGTATGTATGTACTTTGCTCATAAAGTCAACTATGTCTATTATGCAAGGCTGTCAAAGTTCGGGATGTGGCTGTCGGTTCCGCTGCTTTTATGGGCTTATTTTAAAGGTGTAAATGCCAATGACGCCTCGCGCTGGATTACGATTCCGATCATTAACCAGACATTTCAGCCCTCGGATTTAGCCAAACTGGCGCTGATTGCCAACCTGGCGGCTATGCTGGCGAAACGGCAGCGGGTAAAATACGAACCTAAAGTACTGGTCAATATGATCGGCTGGATCGGTATTATTTGTGCGCTCATTATCCTGACCAATACCTCAACGGCCTTGCTGCTGGGCGCAACCTGTTTTCTGCTGATGTTTATCGGCCGTGTTCCGTTCACCTACCTGATGGGCATGGTCGCCTTTTGTATTGTGGTCGGCGGTATTGCGCTGGCTGTCGGTCAGCGTTTACCAACTGCGATCAACCGTGTGAAAACGTTTTTCGGCGAGACCAACAAGCGGATGAGCAAAGAAGAGAGTGCGGAAGCCAAACGACAGCTTTTTCAGAGCCATCAATCCTTTATCGCGCTGGCAAACGGCGGTATTCAAGGACAGGGCCCGGGACGTAGCCATCAGCGTAATACATTGCCTCACCCCTACTCCGATTTTATTTTTGCCATTATTGTTGAGGAATATGGCCTTTGGGGAGGGTTACTCACAGTAGCGGCCTACGTCTGGCTGCTGGCCCGTGGGATGAGGGCTATGCGAATAAGTACACGTCCTTTTGGCGGATTATTATCCGCAGGACTAACATTTAGTTTAGTTTTGCAGGCTATGGTAAATATGGCTGTAGCCGTCGGGTTAGTTCCGGTTACAGGACAGCCGCTCCCCCTGTTAAGTATGGGGGGAACGTCATTGATTTTCACCGGCATCGCAATCGGCATTGTGATCAGCGTGAGCCGTGATGAAGTGGATGAAAGTAAAATTTAAACAGCTGATTCAGCGACAAACCATAGCAAGCGCATGAGAGTAATCATAAGCGGAGGCGGTACCGGTGGTCATATTTATCCTGCCATTGCTATTGCCAACGAACTGAAATACATTGATCCGTCTACTGAAATCCTGTTCGTCGGCGCCGAAGGGAAAATGGAGATGGAGAAAGTACCTAAAGCCGGATATTCGATTATAGGATTGCCGGTTGTAGGCATAAAGCGAGAACTTACTGTTACTAATTTGGTTTTTCCCGTCAAATTAGGAAGGAGTTTACTGAAAGCAAAGTCCATAGTCAGTGACTTCAAACCTGATGTCGTGGTCGGAGTCGGCGGATATGCCAGCGGGCCGGTGCTGCTCTCGGCATCTTTGGCCGGTATTCCGACACTGATTCAGGAACAGAATTCATATGCCGGATTGACCAATAAGGCGCTGGCACGCTGGGCCAAACGGATTTGTGTGGCCTATCCCGGAATGGATGCGTTTTTCGCAGCGGGTAAAATCAAAGTAACCGGCAATCCGG
>NZ_CAMFHL010000271.1 GCF_945952095.1 uncultured Arsenicibacter sp.
TACCAAGACCGATCCGGCGCACAGGAACCGTTGTTTTGTCAGCGACAGCCTGTTCGAGATCCAGGCGTTTTACTACCTGCCGGGCCAGCAGCGCCAACTCGGCCTCTTCGATGTGGACTTTCGTTTGTTTCATGGCGTGAACAAGATCCCGAAAGCCATTGTCTTCGATCATACGAAGCTCAATGGTCCGACATTCGTCTTCAGACAGGTGACCGTCCAGATAACGGTCAATTTTTTCAAGTAACTCAACCGGGTAATTCATATGCTTTCAGCAATTCTGCCAATTGTAAACGATAACGATAATAACGCTGTTTAGCTGCTACCTCTGAGATGCCGAGAATTTCCCCGATCTCACGATGGGTTCTCTTTTCGTAATGGTACATTCGTATAAACTCCTGACCATCCTTATCGAGCCGGCTCATCGCCCATTTGAAAACTCTCTCCTGCTCACGGTCGATTATTGCGGCATCGGCCTCAGGCGGATTATCGTCGGTCAGAACAAAGTAATGGCTGTCACGCTGTAGTCGGCGTAATTCACTCTCCCGAAATCTGAAATACCTAAGTCTGCTTATCTTCCACAGGTATGTTTTTACATCTACATTATCTTGCAGCGTAAACATACCACGCCATACATTCTCTAAAAACGCAACGATTACCTCCTGAAATAAGTCATCACAAAACGCCTGATCAAATAAAAGTAAATCCCGTTGAGTATCGGAACGTACGAAACTTGTAACGTATCCTTTGTAACGGTACAAAAAGGTCACGGCTCGCTCCACTTCAGCGGGCTGTTTGGAGCGAATGGCCTTGACTAACTCTTGATCCGTCATCGGATGGTGCATGAATACAGCGGAAAACTAAATCTTTTTATCCCTTAATAAGGCTCGGTCCCAAAAGGTAACACGGAATTCAAAAAAAAATTAAAAATAATGGATAATGCCCCTTTTTGAGTAGAATTGTATTCCGAAAACGACAACCTCATGAACCGTATTGACCGCCTGACTGCTATTCTGATTCACTTACAGACAAAGCGTGTTGTGAAAGCCCAGGAACTGGCTAACCGGTTCAATATCAGCCTCAGAACAGTTTACCGGGATGTACGTGCCCTCGAAGAAGCGGGCGTTCCGATCGGTGCAGAAGCCGGAATCGGGTACTTTCTGGAGGGATACCAACTTCCGCCCGTAATGTTTACAAAATCTGAGGCATCGGCCCTGCTGTTCGGCGCAAAATTCATTGAGCGATGGGCTGACGCCTCTGTTAAACAGGAATTTGAATCAGCACTTTATAAGATTAAGGCCGTTCTCAAACGACCGGACCAGGAGCATCTCGACGACCTCGAAGCATCGGTCAACGTACACAAGCCCAAAACAGCTCCCGACTATACCGACGGTTTCCTGACTGATATTCAGCAGGCAATCACCCGGCGGCAGGTGCTGCGGTTTGTTTATTTTTCCTTTTATTCCGATCAGACGATTACCCGCGAGGTAGAACCGGTCGGCTTATTCCATTATGGCCAGGCCTGGCACCTGCTTGCCTTCTGCCGACTCCGGAATGATTACCGCGATTTCCGCGTAGACCGGATTACCGACATGACCCTCACCGGCGAACAGTTCTCCCGCAAAGAGCGCCTGTCGCTCGAAGAATACCTGAACCGCCCGAACGATCAACCGGCCACCTACGAAGTTACCCTGCTTATCCACAAACGGGTCAAGCGGTTTGTACACGAGACCAAACATTTCTGGGGACTCCATTCAGAAGAAGATGACGGCGAGTACATCCGGATGTGTTTCCGGACCTGTCAGCCGAAAGGGCTTGCGCGCTGGCTTCTTTCCTATGGCGATGCGGTTCAGATCGAGTACCCCGATTCGTTTAAGTACCTCGTTCAGGAAATTGTGGAAGACCTGCACAGCCATTACCTGAAATCTGAAGTGGTTTTGTAGAGACCAGACACGCTCGTCTCTACAAAACATTATACGCCCTTGCTCCTAGCCCTTAAACGCCGGAATGCCCGTAATATCGGCCCCCATGATCAGCAGGTGAATGTCATGCGTCCCCTCATAGGTTACCACTGATTCGAGGTTCATGAGATGGCGCATAACCGGGAAATCGCCGGTAATACCCATCCCGCCCAGCATCTGCCGCGACTCACGGGCAACACGCAGCGCCAGCGCCACATTATCCCGCTTGGCCATCGAAATCTGGGCGGTCGTGGCCCGTCCTTCATTCTTGAGTACACCCAGCCGCCAGCAAACCAGCTGCGCCTTGGTAATATCGGTCAGCATTTCGGCCAGTTTTTTCTGCATGAGCTGAAATGCAGCAATCGGTTTATTGAACTGAATCCGCTCCAGCGCGTAGCGGCGGGCGGTTTCGTAGCAATCCATCGCCGCACCGACCGCTCCCCAGGCAATGCCGTAGCGCGCCTGATCGAGGCACTGCAACGGGCTCTTCAGACCCGAGGTTTCGGGCAGCATATTTTCTTTAGGAACCCGTACATCCTGAAACACCAGTTCGCCGGTAACGCTCGCCCGAAGCGACCATTTTTTATGAATTTCCGGCGTTGAAAAGCCTTCCATGCCGCGCTCCACGATCAGACCACGGATTTTTCCCTGATCGTTTTTGGCCCAGACAATGGCTATGTCGGCAATGGGCGCGTTGGTGATCCACATCTTTGCCCCGTTCAGGATATAGGCAGAACTCGTTTCGGTAAAACTGGTTTCCATCCCGCCCGGATCAGAGCCGTGACCGGGCTCGGTCAGGCCGAAGCAGCCAACCAGTTCGCCGCTGGCCAATCCCGGCAGGTATTTCTTTTTCTGTTCTTCGGTACCAAAGCGCCAGATCGGGTACATGACCAGCGAGCTCTGAACCGACACACACGAGCGCATACCCGAATCGCCCCGTTCAATTTCCTGCATCATGAGGCCGTACGAAATCGAATCAAGCCCGCCCCCGCCGTATTCGACCGGAATTGTAGGCCCGAATGCCCCGATCTGGCCAAACTTTTTGATAATCTGGGTTGGAAACTCCGCCCGCTCGGCGCACTCTTCAATGATCGGACTAATCTCACGGCGGACGAAATCGCGGATCGACGAACGAACCAGTATGTGTTCGGACGAGAAAAGATCATCAATCTGGTAAAAATCAGGTGCGTCAACCGGACTTGTTTTAGCCGGGTTAGCCGGCTGCCGGTTCGTTGTTGTTGATGCTGGTTGCATAGGTTTCAGGAGAACCGTTTCCGGCTCAGTTATGTACGTAATGAACTCCCCACAGCACGTGCTTGTTAGTGGAATATGGCCTAAATTTGCCAAAAAAGTTGAGGATAACTACCTCACATTCGTCTATGATACACGCTTTCTCCCTCACCCTGGACCCTCAACAGGCTCTTGATGAGGCTGCTTTCCGTGCCTGCGCACTAGCTCATCTCCGTTTGCCGGACACCGCCGATGTTGTTGTTCGCAGAAAACGCCAGTCTATCGACGCGCGCGGGCGGCAGGTCCGCATTCACGTTGACACCGAAGTCTATACCGGCGAAGTTCCGCCGCCACTGATAAACTACCAAAAAAGTTACCCTGATGTTCGTCAGGCCCCGCAGGCCATTGTGGTTGGTGCGGGACCGGCCGGGTTGTTTGCCGCCCTCCGCCTGCTCGACTTCGGGATCAAACCTGTGGTTATCGAACGGGGCAGTGATGTGCGCAAACGCCGCCGCGATCTGGCTGCGATCAATAAAGACCATACGGTTAACCCCGAATCGAACTATTGCTTTGGCGAAGGCGGGGCCGGTACCTATTCCGATGGCAAGCTCTATACCCGGGCCACAAAGCGCGGCGACGTACGGCGGATTCTGGAGATTCTGGTCGCCCACGGTGCCACGGATCAGATTCTGGTCGATGCCCACCCTCACATCGGTACAAACAAGCTGCCGAACGTTGTGGCTGATCTGCGGCAGACCATTCTGGACGCCGGCGGCGAGATCGTTTTCGATACCAAAGTAACTGATCTTATTCTCGAAGGCGATGAAATGCGGGGTGTGGTAGCCGTTGATCTGGAAAAAGGCACAACCCGCGAGATTACCGGCCTCGGCGTCATTCTGGCAACCGGTCACTCGGCCCGTGATATGTTCCACCTGCTGCACCGGAAAGGCATCACCATCGAAGCCAAGCCGTTTGCGATGGGCGTCCGGATTGAACACCAGCAGACCCTCATCGACTCGCTGCAATACCACTGCGCCGACCGCGGCGATTACCTGCCGGCGGCCTCGTACAGCCTTGTTACCCAAACCCGCTTTGGCGGCGTGGAGCGCGGCGTGTTTTCGTTCTGCATGTGTCCCGGCGGCTTTATTGTCCCGGCCGCTACAGCCCCCGGCGAACTGGTCGTCAACGGTATGTCGCCTTCGCGCCGTGACTCGAAATTTGCCAACTCGGGTTTGGTCGTATCCATCACCGATGCGGACCTGAAACCCTATGCCGAACACGGTCCGCTGGCCGGACTGATGCTGCAGCAAGCCGTTGAGCAGCGGGCGTGGCGCATGGGTGGTGGTTCGGAAACAAAACCGTCACAGGTGGCCCCGGCCCAGCGCATTGCCGACTTTGTGAACGGCCGCGTTTCCGGCAGCCTGTTGCCGACCTCCTACCAGCCCGGTTTGCTGAGCGCCGATATGAGCGATGTACTGCCCGACCACATTGCCCGGCCACTCCGTGACGGGCTGCGTGACTTCGGTAAGAAAATGCGCGGGTACCTGTCCAACGACGGCCAGATTATCGGTGTCGAAAGCCGCACGTCGTCGCCGGTCCGGATTCCGCGCCATCGCGATACGTGTGAGCACGTACAGATCCGCCGGCTGTTTCCGTGTGGTGAAGGGGCCGGGTATGCCGCTGGCATCTTGTCGACGGCTATGGACGGCGAACGCTGCGCCGATCAACTAGCATCGCTCTACCGAAACGTGTCCTGACAGATACATCATTCAGTATAAACACGGGGCTTCTGCCTTTTTAACCATATGGCAGTACCTGGCTTCAACGACGAACAACAACTTTGGCGGCAATTTCAGCGCGGTGATGAACAGGCGTTTCGTGAGCTGTATCAGGCTCACGTCCGGCATCTGCTGAATTACGGCCTCCGGCTAAGCGGTTCGTTATCAGTTGTTGAAGACTGCATTCAGGATCTGTTTGCGGAATTGTGGCAATACCGCAAAACCCTTATGCAACCGGCTTCTATACGCTTTTACCTGCTTAAAGGACTCCGGAACCGGCTCAACGCCCGGTACCGCAAGGATATTCCCTATGCTTCGGGTTGGGATACCGACCCGGAGCTGCCTTTTCCCGTTGAGCCTTCGACTGAACAGCGGCTTATCGAGCTGGACATGGACAACGAATTACAGGAACGGGTGCGGCGGGCTATGGCCTCGCTGTCGCCGCGGCAACGCGAAATCCTGTACCTGCGTTATTTTAATGACCTGACCTACGAACAAATCTGCGACGTAACGGGTATCAATTACCAGACGGCCCGCTCTCAGGTTTATCAGGCACTCAAAACACTGCGCGGCGAAATGAAAACCAACTGGCCGGCCCTCATCAGTGTAATAGTCTGGCAATTCTCCTGAACGCTGATAATCATCACCAATAAAATCAATTCAATATCCGGATAGTACCACTCACTCAGTTTGTTTAGCAACCGGACGGGAAAAATCGTTAAGGAGAAAACTTTCCCTGTTAACGATTTCCCCCAATATGAACACCTTAAAACATAAATCCGCGCTGACTACGGCTGATTTTGGACGCTGGCCCAAGGTCAGAGTACGCACCAGCCACGCTACTAACCCTGATCTGGATCAGAAATACGGTACGCTGAGCTGTGTCCTGTTCCATCAGGAAGGGCTTAATATTTACATCGATGGTCTGGTTGTGCCGTGGTATTTCCGGCCGGAGCAGATCACGCCTTTATTGCGCCCTGCCTATGCCCTCACCGACGAGGAAGCACGGCAGGTGTTTACCCTGGCCTTTGGCCATACGCCGGCCGATCCGGTTTCGGTAATCGCACAGGGCAGCGACGGGGTGGCGGTTTGCAGCGGGTTTGACAGTGTGATTATTACACCCGACGACTTCCGGATCACCAGCATTGCCAATCCGGTTGATGGCATGACTGTACCGAAGCGGGTTAGTGCGGCGCGGGTCTATCAGTTTCTCGACGGTTGCGGCATCGACACAATGGGCTATCTCTCGCAGGGCCTCGCCATGCCGCTCGACGAAGCCAAAGCCACCAGCCCCAAAGAGCCCTTCGTCACCATCGAACGCATCGCAGCCTGAATGCCACAAAGGCGCTGAGAACCCGGACAGCACGACGTTTCTTCGTGCGCCTTCGTTTCTTTGCGCCTTCGTGGTTTGACAGGTGCTACTGTACCGGCGTGAAAACCAGTTTCGGGTGTTTCAGGGCGTTATCGATCAGCCGGATACCCAATTCCAGAATTGCGGTTTCGGCCTTAACGTCGATTTTTTCCGCATCGTCGGTAGGCGTGTGGTAATCCGGATGGCCGCCGGTATGGAAGAACAGGACCGGAATTTTCTTTGCATAAAACGCTGCATTATCGGAGCCACCGTTGCCGGCCCGGTCGGTAAAGAATTTGATCGGTGCCGTAACATCCTTAAAAATCGCAGGCCAGGCATCAGCCGTCCCGTATCCCCCGATGCCGATGCCCCGCTCCGGATTATAGCGGCCGATCATGTCCATACATAACATGAAATCCATTTTTTCCAGTGGCAGCGTCGGGTTTTGCAGGAAATAACGGGAGCCCTGCAAGCCTAACTCCTCAGCCCCATAAGCCATAAACAGGAAGTTGTACGGCTCTTTCTCCTTATTCTGACTGTAATGACGGGCCAGTTCGAGCAGACCGGCCACGCCGGATGCATTATCGTCGGCCCCGTTATGGATCTGTCCTTCCGAGCCTTTGGCCAGCGAACTACCCTGCCGCCCCTCGCCAAGGTGGTCATAATGCGCACCAATGACAATGGTATAGTCAGCCTGATTGTCCAGAAAGCCAATCACATTGCGGGCTTCCCGCAGGCTGTCCGGAACGACGATCCGGCGAACTTTAGCCGTAAATGACTGGTAATAACCATCGGTACCCAGCGGGGCCAGACCGTATTTTTTAAACTGCTTCGCCACATAGGCAGCGGCCTTTGCATTTTCGGGACTCCCGGTACCACGCCCTTTCATCTTGTCAGACGCCAGGAAGGCAATATGCTTCGTAATCCGCTTAGGGTCTGGCATTTGTGCATACGCAGTAGCCGAACAGAGCAATAAAGCGGCGAAAAGCTTGTTTTTCATTGGAGAGAAATCAGGATTTGTAAAAGTCGAGGCGCAAAGGTAACGACACCGCCCAGAACCGGCAACACCAAAAATTCTCCTCTGATTTGGCCATTGCCTTCCAACGCTTTACCGGCCAAAGTACTCTATTGTCACGAACAGTATACATTTCCCTGTTTGGTGACGCATGAAAATTCCGAAAACCTTACTTCAGACCATTGCGGTGGCCGTGGCAGTAACAACCGTCAGTGCATCCTGCAACCTTGATATCGTGAAGCCCAAAAAGGACAAAGCCGAAAAAGAGAAAAAAATGCCGTACGACTGCCCTGGCTGCGGCTTAGGCTAATTCTGACGCGTTATGGCAATTTATCCGGCACTGGCCTGCAATCTGGACCAACACCTGTTGCAGGCCGGTTTACCCCTCTTTGCGGCCGAACAGGTTGCGGCCCTGGAATGGTCGTTCGATAGTTTGTATGCACAGCCCGGACTACCTGACTGGTTCGATGAACTGTTGCAGACCTACGCGCAGGCTGGCCGGCTGGTCGGGCACGGCGTTTTCTTTTCCATTTTTGCGGGCCGCTGGCGACCGGAGCAGCAAACCTGGCTCAGTCAGCTGGCCGACCGTGCCCGCCGCTATCGCTTTGATCATGTCACGGAGCATTTCGGGTTCATGACCGGTGCCAGTTTCCACGCCGGTGCGCCCATGAGTGTGCCGCTCAACACAACCACCCTGCGCATCGGTCAGGACCGGCTGCAGCGCATCCAACAAGCTGCCGGCTGCGCCGTTGGCCTTGAGAATCTGGCCCTTGCCTATTCACTGGATGATGTGAAGCGGCAGGGCGATTTCCTGCATCAGCTGCTGTCACCCGTGGATGGCGTGTTGATTATGGACCTGCACAACCTCTACTGCCAGAGCCATAATTTCGGCGTTGACTGGCGTGAGCTGCTGACGCTGTATCCGCTTGACCGCGTGCGCGAAATCCACCTGTCGGGCGGTAGCTGGGAAGATTCTGTAAGCGAGCCGGGCCGGATTATCCGCCGCGACACCCACGACGAGTCGGTACCGGGCCGGTTATTCGACTGGCTGCCGGTGGCCATTGACCAATGCCCGAACCTGAAGTACGTAGTGCTGGAACAGCTCGGCCGCGGACTGCTTACCGATGCCGCCCGACAGCAGTACCAGGCAGACTTCACACGCATTGCCGGTTGTATAGCGGCCCACCCGCGCGCCTCAGCCGTATCCTCTGAGCGGCTTTTCCGGCCGGAAGCGCTGCTACCACCAGCCGTACATCCCCTCGAAGACGAGACCCTCGCGCGGCAACAGCAGCACCTTACCACCATTCTGGAAACCGCCCCTACCCCGCACGAAGCCCGGCAACTGCTCGACGCTTCAGCCCTTGCCCACAGCGACTGGGGCATTGAGCGCTGGCAACCCGCCATGCTCGAAACCGCCTTAAAGATTGCACAGAAGTGGAAGAATGGGTTTTGATGACTACAGTAACTAACTCCATGCTTTAGCCTGGAGACACTGGTGAACAGCCTCCTGAAACCGGGCGTGGAAGGATTCGCCCGCAGCAGGAATATGAAGCTAGGGTCATACCCATATACACCCTGCATGACGAAGACGGCTCAAAGAGCAGCGCCGGTTGGCTCAATGCCTGAGGCAGTGCGTAAGGACTCTGTATAACCATCCAACAAAGCCGAAATAAACTGTTGCTTAGCCGATTATGAACTGATTTACACTCAATTATCAGTTAATTTCTTACATTTATCCCAGTACCCTCCTTTCATTCTAATAATTAAAGTAACTCTAATCCTGATTCTGTATGACCTAACATTATAAGCCTGTCAAAACCTCCCCAACATTATCTGTGGCACCGGACGGTTAGTTATACACGAGCATTTATCAGCGGGCGAGGTCACTGCAGAATTGGCCCACTAAGGCCATACTCAAAACGTTTTTCCGTGCTTTATCTTAATTAAACTTTCGTAACCTATGCAACTTACCTTTACCACTTCCCGGCCACAGGCCCGGTTTTTTCGCTTCGTGGCGCCGCCCCGCAATCTGTTCTCTTTTTGGGGAGCCACGTTGCTCACCCTGCTGGTACTGACAATCACCCACCCGGCCCGTTCCCAATCCATCGACTTCCTCACTGGCGGGGGCGAGGGCGGAAACGGATCTTATGAAGAGGGATGGACTACAACCACCGACGCATCGGGCAACGTTTATGTGATAGGCCCCTTCTCAGGCAGCGCTATCATTAGCGGCTCCGCAATCACCTCGGCGGGAAAGTATGATATCCTTCTGATCAAGTACAATGCATCGGGTGTGCTACAATGGCTCAAACGTGCCGGAGGAGCGGGTGATGATATTGGTTTGGGTATTGCCGTAGATGCGAGCGGGGTTTATGTGACGGGATCCTTCTCTGGTATAGCCAACTTCAACACCCCCTCCGACCCGGCCAGCAACACTCTTATTTCGGCAGGAAACGCTGACATCTTCGTGGCGAAGTA
>NZ_CAMFHL010000272.1 GCF_945952095.1 uncultured Arsenicibacter sp.
CAATCACCCTATGCCCTACCCAGACCGGTTCGCTCATGGCTTCCGGCTGCAACGGCGGAACAATCAGCTGGTCCACCGGAAGCCCCGACATCACCGCCGGCAATGAACTCTCCGTGGTGTCGGCTACCTGTCTGGCCGGTTCGTGCAGCGCCGTTGCTCAGGGCAATGTGGTAGTCTCCAATCAGACACCGCCACCCGCTACGCTCAGCAGCCTGATGGCCGATGAGTCGGGATGCCCCGTTAAGCTAATCGCACAGGGCACCGCCGGTTCCTTTGTCTTCACCGGACCCAACGGCTATGTCTTCAGTACAGTGTACCGCCAGAGTGCCGCCCGGCAGGCAACGGCCACACAGGTCAAGGTACCCGGCATCTACACCCTGCGGGCGGTCAATACCACTGTTTGCGGCAGCAGCACGCCCATCAGCCTGACCGTGACCGTCTCCAGAAGCTGCCCGTAAAGCCGCTATATACACCTTAAGCCCCTGTACCGTCCGCTGACGATGCAGGGGCTTTTTTTATTCCCGGGCAGATGTTATGCCTGAGCATAAGCATAGTTACAAAGTAACAGCATCGCATATGAGCAATAAATCAGTAACAGACCTTTGCCATGTCAGACAGATTGGCTACTATTGCGGCCGGCAGGGCTTTTGCCTGCCTACAGGCGTGTGTTGATAAGGAGAATGTAGTATCCTGATCAGACACGTTTTTTTGTTGCCCGTTTATGACTAAAAATTGCCTTTGATTAACCTGTAAAAATCAATGTTTATGAGAATCGCTGTTCGTACTCAACCCCTGCGCTGGCTGATCGCCTGCCTGTTATCATCCCTGACCCTTGTCACCGCAACCGCCGCTACCACCACCCGTCCACCGGCAACTACCATCATCTGTTACGTAACCCCTGCCGGCGGCAGTAATCCCGTGGCCGCCACCAGCTGGGCTACCAGTACCAGTAATTTACAGGGTGCTATTGACCATGTGCATAGCACAGGCGGTGGTGAAGTCCGGGTCGCCAACGGACTCTATACACCCGGATCGGCCACTGTTACCAGTTTCTCCATGGCTAACAACGTGACCATTTACGGCGGATTTACCATCGGCCAGACCAGTCCCGGCGACCGAAACCTGACAGGACCATCCAGCACTACCCTATCCGGTGACCTCGGCGAAGGTGCCCATAGCCTGCATGTTATCCATAATCCGGAAAGCCTGAGCCTGAACGCATCAGCCGTACTCGATGGCTTTGTGATTACCGGTGGCGATGCGATTCCGAATTACAATCGTGGTGGTGGGATGTATAATGATAATGCGAGTCCGACACTAAGAAACTGCCTTTTCACACAAAATAAAGCTGAGTTCGCCGGAGCCATGATCAACTACAACGGCAGCTCTCCTAAGCTCATAAACTGTTCGTTTACAGACAACTTTGCGAATAACGAAGGTGGGGCAATTTATAACGAAAACGAGAGTTCGCCCACATTAACTACCTGTGTATTTCAGAATAATACTGCTAATGCCAGTGGCGGCGCAATCATCAACTATGGCGTAGCACCGATCATTACCAACTGCTCGTTCATCAACAATAGGGCCGGGAACGATGGTAGCGGTGGCGGTGCAGTCTATAATCAGGAAAGTTCACCCTCACTCCTGAACTGTCTTTTTATCAATAATACGACCTCCCGTATTGGCGGCGCGATGGTAAACAATGCCGGGAGTTCACCGGCTATAACTAATTGCGGGTTTATCAACAATTCAGCAGATGACCAGGGCGGTGCTATCACCAACCTCAACAACTCGTCGCCGACCTTACTGCACTGCTCGTTCCTGAACAACTCGGCCGGCAATGGTGGCGGGGCAATTTTGAATAATAAAAGCACTCTTTCCATCGTTAATTCGGTCTTTTTCGGAAATGGCGAGGGTATAGCAATTGATGGAACAGGTATCACCGCCAGCTACAGCCTCTTCGACGCCGAATCGGTCAGTGGCGGACAGGTCACCCAAACCAATTGTCTCACAACCACCACCTCCCCCTTTGTTTCTGGAACCAGCATCGCTCTCAGGGAGGGTTCACCGGCTATTGATGCCGGTAATCCGCAGAGTCAGACTGTGGCCGGTGCGCCCTATTCGGCGACCAACCTGCCGGCTACTGACCTGGCCGGTAATCCACGGATTTATGGTGACCGCGTCGATATGGGCGCGTTGGAGTATAAGCCCGCCTGTGATCCGCTTCAGACAACAGCCATCAGCCAGTTGAAGGCCGATGAATCAGGCTGTCCCGTTAACATCACCGGACAGGCAACCGGCAGTTCCTTTGTTTTTACCGGACCCAACGGCTATGTCTTCAGCACGGTGTACCGCCTGCCTGGCACCTATCAGGTTCAGGGTGCCGTCATTAAAACGCCCGGCGTCTACACGCTACAGGCCGTTAATCTGAATGCCTGCGGCGGTGTAGCACCGGTCACCATGACCGTTACCGTCTCGAAAAGCTGTCCGTAGA
Source organism: uncultured Arsenicibacter sp. (assembly GCF_945952095.1). Taxonomy (GTDB): domain Bacteria; phylum Bacteroidota; class Bacteroidia; order Cytophagales; family Spirosomataceae; genus Arsenicibacter. The sequence goes on from NZ_CAMFHL010000272.1 coordinate 2,495, forward strand.
CCCGGTACAACTTCCGGATTGATCGGTTATAAAGCCACACGGAGCACAACAGGAGGAAATCCGTTATGCTCCGTGTGGCTTAGCCGTGTAAGCCAGACCCAACAGGTTCCTGTTTATGGGTGTCATTTACAGGTAAGATGCTATAATCAGCGTTCCGGAATAGCTCATTGTCGGGCGCCGAACTGCCGGAAAAGGCCGGAATCCGGCACTTTTTCGGACAAAAATCTCCATGTCAACCAATCTGTCAAAAAGGTTTTGTAAATTAGTCTTGCCAACAGATAGGCAATTTCTTTGTAAAATATTCATTAACTAAGATCATTTATAATCAAAGTCACAATTTGGTATTTCTAAAACTTCGTTCGGTTAAAACGCTTTATTACCAAATTTTTTTGTATTATCTTGCACCACTTCGTCAAAAACTACTGTAGATCCGGCTAAAGTATTCAATCTTTTAGCACCGGCTTGAACCACCTGGATTTTCTAATTTGTAAATAATCGTCGCAGCAATGGTGGCCGAAGAGTACAACCCACCAACGCGAGGACATAACCTGTAGCAGTTACGTCCCATGTCTGATCAAATTGACCAGTCGGAATGCCGGCTCACCGATGTCCGGCACCCCCTAACAGGGCAAACAAATGAATTGGGCCTCTACCGCCCTGATTACGAACACGATAACTGCGGGATCGGCTTTGTTGCTGACATCAAAGGCCGGAAATCGCACCAGATCGTTGCGGATGCCCTGCACATGCTCCACCGCATGGAACACCGTGGTGCCTGTGGTTCTGAACCCAATACAGGTGACGGTGCGGGCTTACTTATCCAGATTCCCCACGAATTCTTTGTGGATGAGTGCCGTAAGTTGTTCATTCACCTGCCTGCCGCTCAGGAATACGGCGTGGGTATGGTGTACTTCCCTAAAGAGTCGAAACTGCGGGAAGAGTGCCGCGCCATTCTGAACCGGAAAATTAAACGGCTCGGCATGGAGCTGCTCGGCTACCGCGTTGTTCCGATCGACAACAGCGATCTGGGCAACGGGTCACGCGTCGGCGAACCACAGATGGAACAGGTGTTTATTAAACGCCCGGACACGGTTACTAACGACGAAGACTTCGAACGCAAACTCTACGTTCTCCGCAATTACAGTACCCGCATCATTAACGAATCGGTAAAAGGCGTTAACAACGACTTCTATTTTGCTTCGTTATCATGCCGGGTTATTACTTATAAAGGCCAGCTGACAACCGGCCAGCTGAACCCGTACTTCACCGACCTGTCGCGCGAAGAGGTGGTATCGGCCCTGGGCGTTGTACACTCCCGTTTCTCTACCAACACCTTCCCGTCGTGGAAGCTGGCGCAGCCGTTCCGTTACATTGCCCACAACGGGGAAATCAATACCGTAAAAGGCAACGTTAACTGGATGAAGGCCGCCGAGCGCATGTTGAAATCGTCGAAATTTACCGACGAGGAAATGGATATGCTGCTGCCGATCTGCGACCACCGTCAGTCGGATTCCGCCAACCTGGATAATGCCATCGAACTGCTGGTGATGAGCGGCCGCTCACTGCCCCACGTGATGATGATGCTGATTCCGGAAGCCTGGGACGGCAACGAACACATGGACGAAAACCGCCGTGCGTTCTACGAATACCACGCGGCCCTGATCGAGCCATGGGATGGTCCGGCTTCGATTTCGTTTACCGACGGCAAAATCGTCGGTGCCACGCTTGACCGGAATGGCCTGCGTCCGTCGCGTTACTGGGTAACCAACGACGATGTGGTCATTATGGCCTCCGAAGCTGGTGTGATCGACATTGACCCTGCCAAAATCGTGTCGAAAGGCCGTTTGCAGCCGGGTAAAATGTTTGTGGTCGATATGGAAGCCGGCCGCATCATTGCCGATGAGGAACTGAAAGCCGGTATCTGCTCACGGCAGCCCTACCAGCAGTGGATTGACCAGTACAAAATCAAGATTTCTGAGCTGGAAGCCCCGGCCCGTAAATACAGCCGCTATGACGAAAAAGCCCTGCTGACGCGTCAGAAAGCATTCGGCTTTACGTCAGAAGATCTGCGGATGATTCTGGCGCCGATGGTCGAAACCGGCAAGGAAGCGCTGGGCTCAATGGGTACCGATACGCCGCTGGCGGTGTTGTCGGATCAGAGCCAGCACATGAGCCACTACTTCAAGCAGTTGTTCGCGCAGGTCACCAACCCGCCGATTGACTCGATCCGGGAGCGGGCCATCATGTCGCTGATTTCGTTCGTGGGTGCGACCTACAACCTCCTCGACGAATCGCCGGAGCACTGCAAGCAGGTCGAACTTGACCAGCCGGTGCTGACCACTAAAGAATTTGACAAACTCCGGTTTATTGACCGTCACCACTTCCAGGCCAAAACCATCAACACGTATTTCCGTGCGGATGCGGGTGGTCAAGGGCTGGAACGTGCACTGGAGCGCATCTGCCGGTACGCCGAAGATGCCATCGAAGACGGTTTTGAAATCATCATCCTGTCTGACCGTGCCATCGACTCAGACCATGCTCCGGTAGGGTCACTGCTGGCAACGGCCGCCGTTCACCACCACCTGATCCGTCGCGGTCTGCGCGGCAACATCGGGCTGCTGGTCGAAGCCGGTGATGTCTGGGAAACGCACCACGTAGCCACCCTGATCGGATACGGTGCGTCGGGCGTCAACCCGTACATGGCCTTCGAAACCATCGCGCAGATGCGGGAGAAAAACCAGCTGGGTGTTGATTATCCGGAAGACAAGTTATTCCAGAACTACATTAAGGCTGTTAACGGCGAGCTGCTCAAGATCTTCTCGAAGATGGGTATCTCTACGCTGCAATCGTACCAGGGCGCGATGATCTTCGAATGCCTTGGTCTGAATGAGGACGTAGTTAACCGCTACTTTACCGGTACTGTATCGCGAATCGGCGGTATGGGGCTGGAAGAAATCGCGAAAGAAATTCTGGTCCGCCACCGGACTGCCTTTCCGGAAACGCCGTCTCTGTCGGTGCAGCGCCTGGAAGTGGGTGGTGTCTATCAGTGGAAGCAGCGCGGGGAGAAACACATTTTCAACCCGGATTCGATCCACCTGTTACAGGAATCAACCAAGCGCGACGATTACCAGCTGTTCAAGCGGTATTCGAAACTGATCAACGACCAGACCGAAAAAGCCATTACGCTGCGGGGCCTGCTGAAGTTCAAAAAAGGCATGCCGATTCCGATTGACGAAGTTGAGCCAATCGAAAACATTTACAAGCGTTTCGCGACGGGAGCCATGTCCTTTGGCTCAATCTCGTGGGAAGCCCACACAACCCTGGCCATTGCCATGAACCGCATCGGCGGGAAAAGCAACTCAGGTGAGGGTGGTGAAGATGAACTGCGGTTTACGCCGCTGGCTAACGGCGACAGCCTGAACTCAGCGATTAAGCAGGTGGCATCGGGCCGTTTCGGGGTAACGAGCCATTACCTGACCAACGCGCAGGAGCTTCAGATCAAGATGGCGCAGGGTGCCAAGCCGGGTGAAGGTGGTCAGCTGCCAGGTCACAAGGTAGACGACTGGATTGGCCGGACCCGTCACTCGACACCGGGTGTTGGTCTGATTTCGCCGCCGCCTCACCACGACATCTATTCCATCGAAGACTTAGCCCAGCTAATCTTTGACCTTAAAAATGCCAACCGTGCCGCCCGGATCAGCGTGAAGCTGGTATCAGAAGCCGGTGTCGGTACGATTGCCACGGGTGTTGCCAAAGCCCACGCCGACCACATCCTGATTTCAGGTTATGATGGCGGTACGGGTGCCTCGCCACTGTCGTCGATCCGCCACGCGGGTCTGCCATGGGAGCTTGGTTTGGCCGAAACCCACCAGACACTGGTGCGGAACAAACTGCGCGGCCGTGTAACGGTACAGGCCGACGGACAGATCCGTACTGGCCGGGACCTGGCGATTGCCGCCTTGTTAGGAGCCGAAGAATTCGGTGTGGCTACAGCGGCACTGGTTGCTGCGGGCTGTATCATGATGCGGAAATGCCACCTGAACACCTGCCCTGTCGGGGTAGCTACCCAGAATAAAGAACTGCGCGCCATGTTTACCGGCAAGCCGGAGCATGTGGTGAACATGTTCAAGTTTATGGCAACCGAACTGCGGGAAATCATGGCCGAACTTGGTTTCCGCACCGTAGATGAGATGATTGGCCAGGTACAGGTACTGGAGCCACGCGATACCATCAAACACTGGAAATACAAAAACGTCAACCTGAACGCGCTGCTCTACAAAGAGCCGGTCAGCCTTGATGTGTCGCTGTACAAGCAGGAAGAACAGGATCACGGCATTGATCATGTTCTTGACCGTGAACTGATTAACATTTCTCAGCCGGCCCTCGAAAAAGGCGAGTCGGTCTACGGCGAATATACCGTAAATAACCTGAACCGTTCGGTGGGCACCATGCTCTCCAACGAGATCTCAAAGGTCTACGGCGGTGCGGGCTTACCGGACAGCACGCTGCACTTCAAACTGCGCGGAACGGCTGGTCAGAGCCTTGGCGCCTTCAGCACAAGCGGTATTAAGCTTGAACTGGAAGGCGATGCGAACGACTACTTCGGTAAAGGTCTTTGCGGCGCGAAACTGATTGTTTATCCGGATCGCTCAGCGACGTTCAAACCGGAAGAAAACAGCATCGTCGGCAACGTATCGTTCTACGGAGCAACATCGGGTGAAGCCTTCATTCGTGGTATGGCCGGTGAGCGCTTCTGCGTACGTAACTCCGGGGCCAAAGTGGTTGTCGAAGGTGTGGGTGATCACGGTCTGGAATACATGACCGGTGGTCTGGCCATCATCCTCGGACAAACAGGCCGCAACTTTGCCGCCGGTATGTCGGGCGGGGTATCCTATGTCTGGGATAAAGACGGCACGTTTGCCTCGAAGGTAAACCGCGAAATGGTTAGCCTCGATACGCTGAATGAAGAAGATCAGGCGATTCTGCGCGAATACGTGGAAAAACACTTCCAGTATACAACCAGTAATGTGGCCCTGGCCCTGATGCAGGATTGGGACAACAGCATTGGCCAGTTCGTGAAAGTATTGCCAACTGACTTCAAACAGGCGCTGGCAAGCCGCGGCATCTCCCTTTCTGAGCAGATCCGTGACAAAAACGTTGTTTATCAGGACATTGTCGTAGACGTAACGCAAGGTTAATTTTCTCAAACCGAGGACTAAAATGGGAAAACCGACAGGATTTTTAGAATTTGCCCGCGAACTGCCTAAAAAGCGTGACGTACAGGAGCGGGTTCACGACTATAAAGAAATTGAGATGCCGTTTGCCGAGTCTGACTCGCAGCGGCAGGCTGCCCGCTGTATGGACTGTGGCACTCCGTTCTGCCACAGCGGCTGTCCACTGGGTAATATCATTCCGGAATTCAACGATGCCGTTTACGAGGAGAACTGGGCGTATGCGTATGAGCTGCTGAGCTCGACGAACAACTTCCCGGAATTTACGGGCCGTATCTGCCCTGCCCCCTGCGAAGCATCGTGCGTACTGGGTATCAACAAGCCACCGGTTGCCATCGAATTTATCGAGAAATCGATTGTCGAGGCGGCCTTCGCCAAAGGCTATGTACAGCCGAAAACACCGGCACAGCGCACGGGTAAAACCGTTGCCGTGATCGGTGGAGGCCCTGCCGGTATGGCCGCTGCGGCACAGCTCAACAAAGCCGGTCACACGGTGACGGTATTTGAGCGCGCGGATCAGATTGGTGGGCTGTTACGGTACGGTATTCCTGATTTCAAACTGGAAAAATCGGTAATCGACCGTCGGCTGGCGGTGATGGAAGCCGAAGGGATTACGTTCAAAACCGGTGTAAACGTTGGTAAGGATGTTAAAGCAGCCGACCTGCTCGACAGCTTCGACGCGGTAGTACTGAGCGGTGGCTCTACCGTTCCGCGTGACCTGCCGATCAAAGGCCGTGAGCTGAAAGGCGTTCACTTCGCGATGGAGTTCCTGAGCCAGCAAAACAAGCGGGTTGCCGGTCGTCCGGTCGAAGTTGATCACCGCGGTGCCACCTACGAAAACGGCGAGCTGCTGGCTACAGGCAAAAACGTAGTGGTGATTGGTGGGGGTGATACCGGTTCTGACTGTGTCGGTACCTCAAACCGCCACGGCGCCGTTTCGGTTACGCAGATCGAACTGATGCCGATGCCGCCGAAAGACCGCGCAGAAAGCACACCATGGCCGAACTGGCCGATGATGCTCCGTACGTCGACTTCGCACGAAGAAGGCTGCGACCGGCACTGGTCAATCAACACGAAAGAGTTTGTCGGCGACGAAAACGGTAATCTGAAAGCGCTGAAAATCGTTGATCTGGAATGGTCGAACGCCGGTGGCCGGATGCAGATGGCAGAGGTACCGGGTTCGGAGCGCGAAATTCCATGCGAGCTGGCGCTGCTGGCGGCGGGCTTCCTGTTCCCGCAGAAAGACGGGCTGCTGGCTGATCTGGGTGTTGAACTGGATGAGCGCGGCAACGTGAAAGCGAGCAACTACCAGACCAGCGTACCAAACGTATTCGCCGCCGGTGATATGCGTCGCGGTCAGTCGCTGGTGGTGTGGGCCATTTCAGAAGGTCGTGAAGCTGCCCGCGCGGTAGACACTTACCTGATGGGAGAAAGCATGCTCGAAGCAAAAGCAACATCGATGCTGGCTGTCGTTTAGGCAAGCGGGATATATAATCTGATAAAAAAAGTGGTGGCACGAATTATAGTCGTGCCACCACTTTTTTTATCCCCTTCCCCTTAATTAAGGGGAAGGGCCAGGGATGGGGTCCTTACTCCACCAGCATCACCCGTGACGGATTTACTGCCGGCGTATCATTAATCTGAAAAGTCTTTGTCAGCGTTTCTTTACCGTCAGAAACCGTAATCTGATAAGTGCCGCGATTCAGGGCCTCGACGTTAAATTTCGCATGGTAGTTTTGTTTGCGGCCCGGAATGTATTCCGACGCTAACGGCTCGCCGCGCTGGTTCAGGAAGTTCACCGACAGTTTCCGGCCGGCGTGGTTCTCTACGTGCAGGTTTACTTTCGAATGATCAACCGACGGGTAGATGGCAATACTCATCGATTTTGTGATCGCAACGTTTGACGGAGCCGCCGCGGCCGCTTTGGCTTTGTCGTCTTCCGGAGCGGCCGCCGCCAACAGCGTGGCCAGGGATAACGCCTGCAGGCAAAGGAACATGAGATTTGTTGTTTAACCTTC
>NZ_CAMFHL010000273.1 GCF_945952095.1 uncultured Arsenicibacter sp.
ATTGCTGTACTGCTTTTTGTCGATAGCCAGTCATTGATTTCGTCGGGTTTAACTTTTGTTACTTTAATATCATCAATCAGATTGGCTACCAATGTACGTTTGTCCTGCAATTTCTGATAACGCTCTTCGCTGGCTAATCCGATAGCATACCCTTTTTCTGTTAGCCGGAGGTCTGCATTATCCTGCCGGAGAAGCGTTCGGTATTCTGCTCTCGACGTAAACATACGATAGGGCTCTTCTGTACCTTTTGTAATCAGGTCATCGATCAGTACACCGATATATCCTTCAGACCGGGAAATGGTAAACGGATCCTTTTCTGTTACGTTCTGATGCGCGTTGATACCGGCAATAAGTCCCTGGCAGGCTGCTTCTTCGTATCCGGTGGTTCCGTTTATCTGTCCTGCAAAGAAGAGATTGTGGACCAGTTTCGTTTCAAGTGTATTCGTTAATTGGGTTGGCGGGAAAAAATCATATTCGACTGCATAACCCGGACGAAACATTTTTACCTGTTCAAATCCGGCGATTTTACGCAATGCTTCATATTGAACATCTTCCGGCAGAGATGTTGAAAATCCATTCACATAAACTTCTACAGTATCCCAGCCTTCCGGTTCTACAAAAATCTGATGCCTGTCTTTATCGGCAAACCGATTGATTTTATCTTCTATAGACGGACAGTACCTTGGACCAAGGCCTTTGATCCGGCCTGTAAACATCGGCGATTTTTCAAAACCGGTTTTAAGTACATCATGCACCTGCTGATCTGTATACGTGATCCAGCAACTCCGTTGTTTTGTTAACGCAGGTGTATCCATGTACGAAAACTTGTCAGGATTTTCATCTCCTTTCTGTTCCTCCATAGCTGCATAGTTGAGGCTGCGGCCGTCAACCCGCGGAGGTGTACCGGTTTTCATACGCCCTGATTCAAAACCAAGCGTAATCAATTGCTCGGTTAAACCAGTAGCTGATTTCTCCGCAGTCCTCCCTCCCCCAAATACTTTTTCACCGATGAAAATCCGTCCGTTCAGGAATGTCCCGTTTGTCAGCACAACTGCTTTTGCGTGGAACGTAATGCCCATGCTTGTTTTTACACCTGTGACCTGTCCTTTGTCAACGAGTATTTCATTGACTGTATCCTGCCAGAAATCAACATTCACATTTTGTTCCAGTGCCATCCGCCATTCATTGGCAAACACCATCCGGTCACTTTGACAACGCGGACTCCACATGGCTGGGCCTTTTGAGCGATTCAGCATTCTGAACTGAATCATGCTCTTATCACTTATGATACCCGACATGCCGCCTAGCGCGTCGACCTCCCGAACAATCTGCCCTTTAGCGACTCCCCCCATTGCAGGGTTGCAGGACATCTGCGCTATGGTTTGCATATTCATTGTGATCAGCAATACCTTAGAGCCCATTGCGCCTGCTGCATGTGCTGCCTCACACCCTGCATGCCCTGCACCTACTACTATTATATTGTATGAAGCGAACATTTTTGCGAATTTTGTAAAATGTTTCACGTGGAAACTTTTGCAAAGTTGGTGAATTCGTGGAAAATAAAAGAACTAATGAGGAACAACAGGTATAAAAAAAAGGTGCCACACATAATGTAGCACCTTTTGAAAAAAGCTAATGATCAATTACTTAGATACTTTTTGCAAGTATTGATTAGCTTCCTTTTTATAGAAAGAATTGTAATTCGGAGTTACCGAACGTAACACTTCGACTTGTTTAACCTGTTGTTTATTCGTTAATGAGTCAAAAAACGGAGGCGTACTGCGTTTTGATGATTTTGCGGTCTCAGCCTGTCGTTTCGGATCCTCTTCCTGCTGCTTCAAGGCTTTCTCAGATTCCAGCAACCGAACCATAATTTCATTCTGGCGATTGATTGTATTCTGATTGACACGCTTATTCACGAGATCCGTTTCCGTTTCATCCATCTTTTCCATTAACTCATTCACCTGTTTATCCATCTGCTTACCAGCCTCAGTACCTTTGCTCTTTTCCTGAAGCTGTTTCAGCATATTACGGATCATTGCCTGTTCAGCAGCTAATCGCGAAAGTTCTTCTGATAAAGCACGGCCCGATTGGCCACCTTGCTGAAGTTTCTGCATTCTGCCATTCAGTTTCTTCTGCATCTCACCCATGTCCCCGTCTGACTTCTGGCCCTTCTTCCCTTTACCGCTAGCGCCCGGCATAGCCATTGCGTTCATCTGCTGCTGCATATTTTTCAACGCATCGCTCAGCATCAAGGATAGATTATTCATTGATGTCATGGCATACTGTTGCTTAGAGGCCGCCTGATTGAGCCGGCGTTCACGGATCTGAAGCACACTTTCATCCATATAGCCTTTCATATTATTAACCTCTCTGGTTACAAAAGACTGGATCTGGACTACACGGCTTGCTAATGCGTTTAAGCTATCTTCAATTACTTTAGCATCATCCTGTAATTTAAGCTGCTCCTGAGAGAGCTTAACAACGCGCGGATCCTGCAAGGTCATGCCTTTAAAATCCTTCATAATCCGCTCCTGTGAAAAAGACAGTGTAATCAGGTTTTCCAGAATATTGCGCAAATCATCAATGTTCTCCTGCGCTTCATCCATTTCCGCAGATTCCATTGCTTCCTGCATCTGTTGTTTCATCTTGCGCATAGCCTTCGCTGTCTTACTCTGCGATGATGATGCATTCTTGCTTTTCTTCTGATTCAACTGCTGCTTGGCATCCTGCATCTGCTGTTCGATGTTTTGCTGCTCATCCTGCTGTTGATCCGGCATTTTAAGGTTATCCTTCTCGGCTTGTTTCTGGATGTCTTTAAGTTGCTCCTGGAGTTTCTTAAAGTCTTCCATTGCTTTTTCCTGATCTTTCTTCTGCTGTTCCAGATCAGTTTTTTCATTACCGTCCTGCTTATCCTGTTTGCCGTCTTTGTTGTCCTGCTTGCCGTCTTTGTTGTCCTGTTTGCCGTCTTGGTTATCTTGTTTACCGTCCTGTTTATCCTGCTTGCCGTCTTTGTTATTTTTTTCGTCTGCTTTATTGTTCTCCTGAGCTTCTTTCTCCTGCTGCTGAGCTTGTTTTTCAAGCTCTTCCATTGTGTTTGAGATTTTTTGCTCAAGCTGCATCTGTTTAAATAATTTGAGTGCGCGCTCTAAATCCCGTTCCATGTTGCGTTCTTTGCGGCTCAGGCGATCCAGCATCTCTGATGCTTTATCATCCTGTTTGCGTTCAAGAAGCTGCTTTAGCTCATCATACAGCTTTTTTGATTCAGGATCTAACAGTTCATTAAAGAGCTTCTGCAACTGCTGCATTTTTTCCTGTAGCTGCTGATCTTTCTGGTTAAAGCGCTGTTGTGTATCGTTCGTTTTCTGGAATTGCTCCTGCAACTGCTGAATTTCCTTCAACAACTCTTCCCGCTTTTGCAGTACTTCATTGAGCTGCTTTTTGTCCTGGAAGTCGGAGGTTTTCTTCGTCCTCAACCGGTCTTCCATCTGATTCAGCTCCTTTTTAATATTTTGCGTCTTACTGAGCGCTTCGTCAATCTGCTGTTCAGTCTTCTTCGCCGACTCATCAATTTGCTTTTGTACCTCGCTGTTAGACGGGATCGCAAAATTCAGCGGATTTGAACGCGCTGATTTCGGACCGTTGACACCATCGTTATCCCAAACTTGGACGAAGTATTCGATCCGGTCTTCCTGTCCCAGCTGTAAGCTATCGAGGTACCAGTTGTAAGAGTAATTCTGCGATGTTGTATTTCTGTTGACAGGAATGTCTTTTGAATACAAAGGCGAAAATTTACCTCCTTTCTGTATGCGGTAATTTAGTTTAAGCTTTGTAAAGCCATAATCGTCCGAAATTAAACCTGACAGCGCTATGTAATTATACGTAACTGTATCCTGAACCCGCTCAATTGAGATTGTCGGAATACGGTCAGGAATAACCTGGATATTGTATTGTATATTAGACGGTGTAGCGACTTCCTTATTTTTCAGAGAAACAGTATAAACCGCATTCTGCATAACGCGGCGCGAGATGGCAAACTCATTGGTCTCGGCTGATTTAGTCCAGGCGGTGGTCGATTCTGAATTGAACCGCAAGCCTAGGGAGTCAGTATGGTCCGCCGTAAAATTCCAGTCAATAACAGTGCCTTGCGGTACCAGAAGATTACCAACGTTCGACAATTGTTCTGCTGGTTTGTTGAGATAAGCCGGATAAGTGAGCTTAACATCAAAATTGAGCACGGCCGGCCGGTCAATCAGCGATAAGGTATATTGGTCTGAATTAAACCCGGATGCCTCCAGATGAAAATCCAGATCGCGCTGAACATTGTCAAACGTGTAATGATAAAGTCCGTTCGTTTGTTCAAGTTTAAAGCGTGTACCATTAGCAACCAGGTAAACAGATTGGGGCAGGGCATCGCCGGTGAGCTTTACCGTCAGCGGAAAATCTTCATTACGGAAGGCTTTCATCGACTTATTCTGAATCACAAACTTAAACGGTGCTTCTTCGGCAAACTCTTTATTGTAGTTGACAATCCGTGCAGATGGTTTTGAAAAAAAAGCCGGATTCACCAGAAAAATAAAGAGAATTAACGCAAGCGGCGGAACGGCATATTTTAAAAACTGCCGGTTTTTATCAATCTGTATTGCGTTAGCAAAACGATTAATCAGCAGTTGCTGAGATCTTTGCTGTAAGCTGGCCTGAAGAAGATCACTTTCCGAAAGACTAATCCGGCGAAGCTGAAGCGTATTCAGCAGCTTATCGCCCACTTCAGGAAAAAAACGACCGATCTGAGCAGCGGCTTCGTCATCCGTCAGTGATTTCCGGAGTCCGTAGAGGCTGAGCAACGGCTTTATGATAAAAAGGAAAAGGCTGACAAAAGTCGTCAGTAAAAAGGAAAAGAATAAGACGCCACGCCCTGTTGAACTAAACCGCCCGACAAATTCGGCCGTGTTTATGAGCAGGTATAAGGTACCTAAAATGGCAAAGAAGAATAGGCTTCCTTTTACCAGCTGATTTAAGTAAAAGCGTTTTTTATATTCTTCGATCCGTTGCAGCAGAATATTGTAAGACTCCATATAAAAAAACGGTTGTCAAAGGTGTATAGGTAAACAGGCTCAGATTAGCTGATGATGCTGGAAATAAGAAATAACATGCTCCTTTAGAAATGCCTCCTGCGCTAACAAGTCATTCAGCGGAAGTGGCTTTTGTAAGGAGTATTGCGGCCACCCATCCAGATCAAATCCATCAAACTGATAATAGCCCTGAAGGCTCAGAACACTACAGATAGCAATATGAAGCAAATCTTGTTTTTGTTCTTTGGAAAAACGTTTAGGTCCGCGGCCAAGCTCCTGCATGCCAATTAAAAATAAGACACCATTAAGATCAGCCGGACGCTTGCCGACAAATTTTTCCAGATGCCCTATCAAATCTTCCCAGTTTTCGTCTAATGAGTTAGCCGTCAGTTCGTGAGATGTATTCATAGACTCTCTAAGTTACAACATATAAGTCAATTAATAACGAATATTTTGTATGATTCGATTACTACGCCGGGTACTAATTGATTTTATTGATCTGCTTTTACCATGTTCCTGTCTTGCCTGTCAAAAGACGCTGGAAACAGGCGAAGCGTTGCTTTGCATTTCATGCCGGTTAAAATTACCCGAAACAAATCTGCATAGTAGACCTCCTGCTATAACCAAATTTACCGGAAAAGTGCCCGTCGATTTTTCAGTTTCCTATCTGTATTTTACTAAAGGAGGCATTGCACAAAAACTGATCCATCAGATCAAATACCGGGGAAAAAAGGAGGCGGCCCGGCAGTTAGGATTCTGGTACGGAAACAGGCTGAAAGATGAGTCGGATCTGATACTGGAAACTGATTTACTGGTTGGGGTACCTTTGCACAAAAGCCGTTTAAAACAGCGGGGCTATAATCAGGCTGACTGGATTGCTGAAGGGCTTTCTGATGCGTTGAATATACCCTTTTCAACCAGCCTGCTCCAGCGCCATGCTTTTCAGGGATCCCAGACGAAAAAGAGTAAGGTAGAGCGCTGGGAAAATGTAAGAACTGTATTCTCGGTGACAGATAACAGCCGCCTTTCCGGAAAGCGGGTTATACTGGTGGATGATGTACTGACAACCGGGGCAACGCTGGAGGCCTGTGCTCAGACTCTGCTACAGGCAGGGTGTGCATCTGTTGCCGTAATTACTCTGGCGATAACAAAATAAAAAGCGGCCGTTCCGGATCAGAACAGCCGCTTCCTGTAAAAAAGAACTTATTACTTGTTACGTCCCAGACCGATCATAGCACAACGGAAGCCGATTGAGGCAGTTGCTGAATCCTGGTCAAGGAAACGACGCGTACCTGGTGATAACCAGTAAGCAACGTCATTCCACGAGCCGCCTTTATACACACGAAGTTTATCATTAATCAGTGACTCTTTCGTATTATAGTTTTTGGCTTCGTCCAGATAACCGTTCCGGCGGATTGGGTTCAAATCACTCACATCACTGAATGACAGCGGACGGTAAACGTCATATACCCACTCGTTTACGTTACCTGCCATGTTATAAAGACCAAAGTCGTTGGCCGGATATTCCCAGATTTCCTGGGTGATAATGGCGCCATCATTTGAGCGGCCGGCGATACCGGCATAGTCACCACGGCCACGCTTAAAGTTGGCTAACATCTGGCCTTGCTTACGCCCTTTCTTCGGATTTCGGATCGATGATCCATCCCATGGGTAAATACGCTGGTTAGCCTGATTTTCATCAACATACTGGGTGCCAATCATGGCCTTTGCTGCATATTCCCATTCTGCTTCTGTCGGCAGACGATATTCAGGAAGAATCAGGCCGCTTTCAATGCCCGGACGCGCAGGGGCAGATGAAGCCTCAGCAACAGCCGCCGCCGCTGCATCGTCTTTCTTAGACTTACGTTTCAGCGAGAATCCGCCGCCTTTTTTCTTAGTGCTGGTACCACCTTTAGCTAACTCTGTATTAACCGCATTTGTCCGCCATGCAGCATAGTCATTGGCCTGAACCCATGAAACACCAACAACAGGATAATAACGGAAAGCAGGGTAGCGTAAATATTGCGTTACATACGAGTCATTAAACGAGAGCGGATTAGCCCACACTGTTGTATCGGGCAATGCCGCACGGACGACTTCCTCAGACGAGTCGCGCTTGAGCGCGTCAAGGTATTCTAAGTAGTGTACGTTTGCCATTTCTGTTTCATCCATGTAGAAGGACTGAACACTGACTGTCCGCTCGCGGTTGTCGCGGGTGTTCATTACATCCTCTTCCAAAGCACCCATTGTAAAACGGCCACCTTCGATGAAAACCAGGTTAGGCCCACCATTAGGCGCTTTGAACGATTTTACCTGAAATCCTTCTTTCTGGTTGTATGCTATACCCGTAGCCGTACTCTTCTTCCCTGGCTTCACGCTGGTCGGGTGTTTTTGTTTACTACAAGCTGCTAGTGCCAAGGTAGCCAGCAGGACATAAGCCGCTCGTTGCAAGTGATACGTTTTAATCATCGCTGTATCTGTGTAAGTCGGAATTGCAAAAGTATGTAATATTGATAACTAATCCGTTAATGCTGTCAGCACTTCATCCATTTGTATAACGGACGAAACATTGCTGTGTGTAAAAATAAGCCGGTTTTTCACGTCTTTCAGCGAACACCTGAGCGGATTCAGCTTGATGTAATCAATAACTTTGCCAAACTGCTCTGACTGAAAGAAACGTTCTGCTGTTCCGGAACCATTCTCGGAAGAAACGAAGTACCCCTTCAGGATATTATTCTTCAGTGTTAGTTTTTCGAGGTAAAGGCTTTCAGCTTTCCACCTAACGTTCACCATCTTAATCAGGTTTTCAACTTCTTCCGGCAGCGGGCCGAAACGATCTTCGACTTCCTTACGGAATGCTGCCAGCTCTTCCTTATTTTTGATATTATCTAACCGAGTATATAACGACAAACGTTCTGATATATTCGATACATATTTCTCCGGTATAACAACCTGTAAATCGGTTTCAATAACCGTATCCGGCACAGCCGCTTTGAACGGATTCGAATCCGGTAAAAATAGGTCTTTAAACTCGTTTTCGCGCAGTTCCTGTACGGCTTCGTCCAGAATCTTATGGTACATTTCGTAGCCCAGATCGTTAATGAAGCCGCTTTGTTCGGCACCCAGTAGGTTACCTGCCCCACGGATGTCAAGGTCACGCATCGCTATCTTGAAGCCCTCCCCTAAATCAGAAAAATCTTCCAGTGTTTGCAGCCGCTTACGGGCATCCGAGGTAAGCGACGACTGAGGAGGTGTCAGTAAATAACAGAACGCCTTGCGGTTTGAACGCCCTACCCTACCCCGCATCTGGTGGAGATCTGACATACCAAACATGTGTGCTGAATTAATCAGGATGGTATTGGCGTTGGGAATATCCAGCCCCGACTCAATAATATTAGTTGAGACCAGAACGTCGTACTCGCCTTCAATGAAGCGGGTCATGACTTTTTCCAGCTTTTCGCCTTCCATCTGTCCGTGGGCCACACAAACACGTGCATCGGGCACCAGCCGCAAAATCAGATTACCGATTGACTCAATATCACCGACGCGGTTATGGACGAAAAATACCTGACCGCCCCGCCGCAGTTCATAACTGATCGCATCACGAACAGTCGTTTCGCTGAACGTATGCACTTCTGTGGTTACAGGCTGGCGGTTTGGCGGAGGGGTGGCAATAACGGATAAGTCGCGGGCACCCATCAATGAGAAATGCAATGTTCTCGGAATCGGCGTGGCGGTCAGCGTCAGGACATCTACTTCAACGCGCATTTCCTTAAGCCGGTCTTTGGTTTTAACACCGAATTTCTGCTCTTCATCAATAATAAGCAGGCCCAGGTCTTTAAACTTAATATCCTTATTTACAATACGGTGTGTGCCAATCAGGATACCGATTTCACCGGCAGCCGTTTCTTTCAGAATATCTTTGATCTGACCGGTTGTCCGGAACCGGTTGATGTATTCAATCTTAACGGGAAAGTCAGACAAGCGCTCGGAGAACGTCCGGTAGTGCTGCATCGCCAGAATGGTAGTCGGCACCAGAACCGCAACCTGCTTATTGTCTGAAACAGCTTTAAATGCCGCGCGTATGGCTACTTCAGTCTTACCAAAGCCAACGTCACCGCATACAAGCCGATCCATCGGGTGAGGTTGTTCCATATCAACTTTTACATCCGCTGTAGCTTTGGCCTGATCCGGTGTGTCTTCGTAAATAAAGGAAGATTCGAGCTCGGCCTGCAGAAAGCTGTCGCGGCTGAACGCATACCCGGGCGCCTGACGACGTTTTGAGTAGAGCGAGATAAGTTCCTTGGCAATGTCTTTGACCTGCTTCTTAACGCGTGATTTTTTGAGTTCCCATTCCTGAGAGCCCAGTTTGCTCATGGTTGGCGGTCCGCCCTCCTTGCCGCTATATTTGGCAATTTTATGCAAGCTGTGAATACTGACCAGCAACACATCATTATCGCGGTAAATCAGCCGGATTGCTTCCTGCATCTTACCGCCTACATCTACTTTTTCCAGACCGGCAAACCGACCGATACCATGATCAATATGAGTCACATAATCACCGGCCTGTAGTGTTTTTAACTCTCTGAGTGTAAGTGCTTTTGATTTAGAGAATTTATCCTGAACGCGGTACTTGAAATAGCGGTCAAAAATCTGGTGATCAGTAAAGC
>NZ_CAMFHL010000274.1 GCF_945952095.1 uncultured Arsenicibacter sp.
GTTAAAGGTATAAATGCCAAAAAAGTCGCTGACACGGTCGGCCGGTGGCGCAACGGGGACAGCACGACGATTCTGGGCAATTTCAAGGGCTTTGAAGCGGTGATTTGACATCTGAAGAAGAAGTGGTTTTAAGGCGTCAGGGTATCAACCCGCAAGGTTGATGCAAAACGTGAAATTTATAGAAAGTACAGATACAAAAAAAGCTGTTTTTCAGAGAAAAACAGCTTTTGGTATATAGCAGAATTGCGTAATTCTAATTTACAGAGACTACCGGGATTAAACAGCAGCCGATTTTACCGTTGTAATGATACGGGCAGCTACTTTGTACGGATCAGCAGCTGAGTTCGGACGGCGATCTTCCAGCCAGCCTTTCCAGCCACGTTCTACCGTAGCGATCGGGATACGGATTGACGCACCACGGTCAGACACACCGTACGAGAACTTGTCGATTGACTGTGTTTCGTGCTTACCGGTCAGACGCAGGTGGTTATCAGCACCGTATACATCCATGTGCGCCTTGATGATATCAGCAGGAGCAAATGCCTGGCAGATCACATCGTATGTTTCCTTGCTGCCGGCGGTACGCAGGATGCTGTTCGAGAAGTTCGCGTGCATACCTGAACCATTCCAGTCGGTATCGCCCAGCGGCTTGCAGTGCCAGTTGATTGAAACGCCGTATTTCTCACCGATGCGCTCCAGTAAATACCGGGCAACCCAGATCTGGTCACCGGCTTCTTTAGCACCTTTAGCGAAAATCTGGAATTCCCACTGACCGGTTGCTACTTCGGCGTTGATACCTTCTACGTTCAGGCCTGCATCCAGACATACGTCAAGGTGTTCTTCAACGATGTAACGGCCATAGGCGTTTTTCGCACCTACTGAACAATAGTAAGGACCCTGGCCACGCGTCGGGAAGCCTTCAGCCGGGAAGCCAACTGGCTTATCGATGCTTTCATCCCACAGGAAGTACTCCTGCTCAAAGCCAAACCAAAAGTCGTTGTCATCGTCTTCGATAGTAGCACGACCGTTTGTTTCATGCGGTGTACCATCAGCGTTCAGTACCTCACACATAACAAGGTAACCGTTTTTACGCTGTGGATCCGGGCAAATGAAAACCGGCTTCAACAAACAGTCAGACGAACCGCCCGGAGCCTGCTCAGTTGATGATCCATCGAAAGACCACATACCGCAGTCTTCTAATTTACCTGAAAAGTTGTTCTCAATTTTTGTCTTAGAACGAAGACTTTGTGTAGGCTTGTAACCGTCGAGCCAAATGTACTCAAGTTTAGCTTTTGACATGGTTTACTGAGGGAGATTAAGTACCTGGTAAAAGAATCAAACGAACATCGTTTCGCAAATGTAATAAGCATTTCACAAAATAAATATATGCTCATTATGATTTTTACCATATTTTTTGACTGTTTTTTAGAAAAATTACAATAATAATTCGTTTATTACAATAATATTAAAGATTTTGTTTCAGGTTCATGCAATTTTAATTTTAACCAGTTTTCAGTCATATATCAATTCTGTAGCCTTACTCCCTGTTTTTTTAATCCTCATTTATAGATTTTATATCAAAAATCACAGTAAAACAGTCAAAAAAGAGACTAACTATTTTACTCGTTGATAATCTGGCCGTTGTCCTGCTCATTTTTCAGGCTATTTCACCGGACCGGAACCCCTACCGGCAAAAATTTGTACTTTTGCATGAGCGTTAACGAATTACCGGTTTACGGGTTCGCCCTATTTCATGAAAAAAGTTGCTTTCTATACACTCGGCTGTAAGCTGAACTTCTCCGAAACGTCTACCATCGCCCGTATTCTCGAAGGCGAAGGGTATCAGCGGGTCGAATTCAACCAGCAGCCGGACATATTCATCATCAACACCTGCTCCGTGACTGATAATGCCGACAAGAAATGCCGGAAGATTGTCCGCGAAGCACAAAAGATCAATCCGGACGGCTATGTGGCCATCCTCGGGTGTTATGCCCAGCTGAAACCGCAGGAGATTGCCACTATTCCGGGCGTAGACGTGGTGCTGGGAGCCGCTGAAAAATTCCGGCTGCACGAACTGATTCATTCATTCGAAAAAGAACCGACCGGTCAGGCCCGTGTCTTTAATTCGTCCATTGAAGAAGTCATCGACTACCACGCTTCGTACTCGCTCAACGACCGTACCCGTACGTTTCTGAAGGTGCAGGATGGCTGCGACTACCCTTGTTCCTATTGTACCATTCCGCTGGCACGGGGCCGCAGCCGGTCTGATACGGTCGAGAACGTGGTGAAGGCGGCGCAGGATATTGCCGCCCGAGGGGTAAAGGAAATTGTTCTGACGGGCGTTAACATCGGCGATTTTGGTCTCCACAACGGCGAACGTACCGAAACCTTCTTTGACCTGATTAAGGCGCTCGATGAGATCGACGGTATTGAACGCTTCCGGATTTCGTCCATTGAACCCAACCTGCTCACCGACGAAATTATTGCCTTTGCGGCGCAGTCGAAGCGGTTTGTCCCGCATTTCCACGTACCGCTGCAATCGGGCAGCAATGCGGTTCTGGGTTATATGCGCCGCCGCTACAAGCGCGAACTATATGCCAACCGCGTGGCAAAAATCAAGGAGCTGATGCCGGACGCCTGCATTGGTGTCGACGTGATTGTGGGGCACCCCGGCGAAACCGACGAGTTATTCAAGGAGACCTATACGTTCCTCAACGAGCTGCCGGTGTCGTATCTGCACGTCTTTACGTATTCGGAGCGACCGAACACCCACGCACTGAGTATCAATCCGGTTGTGCCGGGCAACAAACGGGCCGAGCGGTCGAAGATGCTGCATATTCTGTCGGACAAAAAACGCAGGGCGTTCTACGAAACACAGGTGGGTCGTGAGGCAACCGTCCTGTTCGAGGAGGATGCCGAAAACGCCGACCGCAACGAAGGACTGATGTTTGGCTTCACCGAAAACTACGTGCGGGTAATTGCGAAATACGATCCGCTGCTAATCAATGAAACGATGCGCGTGCAGATGACCGGCCTGAACGCCGGCGGGCATATGGAAGTAGCGGAAGCCGGCGTGCTGGTGTAACATCAGCACACCGGAACCGGGCTGCGGTTTCAGCTTTTTTCAAACCACCGGTACTTCTCGGCCAGACGAATGGCTTCTAACTTGCTGTGCACGTATAGTTTCTCGTAGATATTCTCAATATGCTTACGCACGGTTGACAGGCTGATGAATAAATCGGCGCTGATCTGTGCAGGGGTTAAGCCGTTTGTGAGCCGTTCCAGAAGCTCAACTTCCCGTTTGGTCAGATCGAAGGCTTCAGGGCGGAGAGACGGCTTGAGGGCGGGCGACGCAACGGGTTCATCTGGCCGCGGCGACGGACTGGCTGACTCCTGACGAAGCAAACCCAGAATTTTATAGGCAATCAGCGGCGACATCGGTGCTCCCCCGCTGATCACCTCCTCGATAGCATTCACGATCTGGTCAGTGCGTTCATCTTTCAGCAGATACCCACTGGCTCCCGCCCGGATGGCAGCAAATATTTTATCATCATAATCAAAAACAGTCAGCATCAGTATCCGGACAGCCGGGTACTGGCCGCGGATATGGAGTGTGGCCTCAATGCCATTCATGATGGGCATGTCGATATCCATCAGAATCACGTCCGGCAGATGCAGACCCGTCAACCGGACAGCCTCCCTGCCATCGCCTGCCGTAAAAACAACCGAGACTTCGTCAAACAAGGATAGATTACGGCATATTGTCTGAAGCAGGGCGGGATTATCCTCAATAACAGCGATACGTATGGCCATAGCGAAACCGGAATTAATACGGGTCAAATTTCAGGATTCTGAACCGGTTACGTCTACGTAAACTTGCGTATTTTCAAGGGGTATCTCCAGAAAGATCCGGCACCCTTGCCCGGGGGCTGTGTCTAATTGCCACTGTCCGCCAAGCCCTTCCGCCCGTAACTGCATGTTCAGCAAGCCATAATGGCCGGGATTCTCCGTTTGGGGATCAAAACCGGTGCCATTATCTTCGATCCGAAGCTGTAGCAATTTCTTATCGTTGGTTTGCAGTTGAACCCCGATCAGACTGGCCTGTGCATGCCGGACAGCATTACTCACCCCCTCCTGACAGATTCGAAACAAATTCAGGGCCTGTTCAGACGTTAATGGCAGTGACTGATCCGTTAGGTCCGTTACCAATTGCAACTGTTTATCCGGCAGCATGGCCTGCTGGCGGTTAATGTACTGGTGTAATTGTACCCGGAACTCACCCAGCAGAATATGTTCGCGGTTGATGGCCCAGATGGTTTCGCGCAAACTACCGATCGCCAGCCGGGCGTGGCTGCCGATGGCCGCCATGTGCGCCGATGAGTCACCCCGGTTACTGTCGTGGCGGACATGGTCCAGGCTGGATGCAATAATCGAAAGCTGGGCTCCGACATGGTCGTGGAGATCGCGGGCAATCCGTTCTTTTTCCTGCTGCAGCCGGAGGCTGGCCTGAGCTGACCGTAACTCTTCCTGCCGGGCTTTTAACTGTGACTCAAGCAGTTGTTGCCGCTGTATTAAAATTTCGCCGGTCAGCTGGTTTTCCATCAGTTCTTTTTGCTGACTAAGTAACTGATTCACCCGTTGTTTTACCCGCACGTTGCGGAACAGTACCACCGCCAGGGCAGCCAGCAGCAATACCCCGATGCCCGAAGCATACAGTAACCGGCGCTGATAAAGGCTCCGCTGCTGGTCAATCTCGTGGTTTTTTGTGAGCAGTGCAATCCTTGACTGCTTTTTATCCAGATCAAATTTATACTGTAAGGCCGCGGTCTGCCGGATTGTTTCCTCACCCCGCAAGCTGTCTTTCAGGTTCATGAACCGGCGCTGGTATCGAAATGCGGCCGCATAATTCTTCTTCCCGGCATAGGCCTCCGCCAGTATCTCGGCTGCGTTCATACTTATGTCCCGCATACCGCCCTCGTCAGCTGCCCGCAGGCTCCGGTTTGCATACACGAGGGCACTGTCCAGCTGTCCGGTAAGCAGGTGTGCTTCAGCCAGAATTTCTTCGATCCAGGGTAAGTAGCTGGAAGCATCAATACGCCGTACATACTCCAGTACCTCTCTCCCGTACCGGAACGCATCCGCATATTGGCCGGTCCTTATGCATACCTCGGCGATGTCCCCTTGTACAGAGGCACGGTCGAGAGGCCGGTCAAGCAAATCAAACAACGGCAGCACCTGCTCATAGTAGCGGCGGGCAGCAGCAAACTGATGCTGTTTTGTACTGATAATTCCCAATATCGTCAGGCCGCGGCATTGCTCATTCAGATCCTTGGCCTCCTTCGCCATCGGTAAACCTGCCAATACGTAGGTGCGGGCTTTTTCATAATCATTCAGCATCGTGTAGTTCTGGGCCATCAGGAAATTGATGTATGCCTTTAAGCTTTTATCCGAAATAGCCTCTGTCAGCACCAACGCCTGCTGAATATACGCGATTGACTGCGGGTAGTTTCCCTGCTCGGTGGCGATAAACGCCAGCCGGTTCAGGCAATTGATTTGTCCGGTCTGCTCGCCCGACCGGCGATAATGGTACAGGGCCTGCCGGGCGTAGTCAGCAGCCTGCCGGTACTGATTTTTTGTCATTGCGTGCAGCGACAAATGAAGATACGCCTGCGCCTGTCCTGCGGTAAACCTCAATTTACCGGCAAGTGCGAGAGCTTCCCTTGCGTACTGTACCTGTAGATCCGGATCGCTGTTTCTGACAGCATGGCTAAGTGCATTCAGGCGGTTAACCCGACCGGTATCCGTCTGCGGATGCGCTTTGAGTAATGCCTTCAGGCTGTCGACCGGCGATGGGCCGGCCAGTAACTGAACCGACAGCAGGACGCCGGTTACTAACAGGCTATTGAAAAGGCCGGCAGCTTTCGCCGCAAAGGAATAGCCGGAGAACCGCCGGGCGTCTGAACGTCTGTCAACCAGCTTTCGGACGGCCGCCGGCCCCATCAGAATGCCGGTCAGTGTATAAATAGGCATAGGCATTGGGCTGATAATGTGAACCCGTAAACGTCTCTGAATTATAAAGTTCCTTAAACGTAAGAATTTGCCGGGCTACGTACAAACAAGTAATAATCATCTTCCGTAAACAAGCAGGATAAACCACGGTGCCTCGCAATTACCCTAAGCAGATCACGAAAGGGACGATGACAAACTGACATCCGGAACGATGATCCGTAGGCGGTTGATTAATGCATTGCTTACGCATACGGCCATAAAAAAATCCTCCTGATCAATGCAGCGCTGCATTAATCAGGAGGATCAACAAACATCCGGCATATTACCCCCGGCGACCATAGCCGCCACGGTCAGGATAGCCATAGCCGCGGTCACGGTCGTATCCGCGATCATAGCCACGGCGGTTATTTTGCTGGAAACTGTACAGGCGGTCGCGTTGAGCCGGTGTCAGTACATCCATAATAGCCTGTTGTTTCTGCCAGCTGAGCCGCTGAAAATCGCGCGGGTCAAGGCGGCTGCCCGGCATCAGGCCCAGGCGGTCATAATGATTCTCAATCCGGCGCAGTTCGCGTTCCTGCCGGCGGGTCAGGCCAACAATGGCATCCAGCCGGTCGATCCGGTATTCGTCCCGCATATCGTCGGCGCGCGGGTTAGGCATACCCTGATTCGGATAACGGTTACGGGCGTCGTAGTTCGGGTCATAACCGCGTTGCGCCATTACGGTTCCGGTAGTAAGCAGGGCTATGGTTGCGATAGTCAGGATTGCCTTTTTCATGGTATTATTTCCTTTTTTTGTTGTTTGTATCGGTTAGAGACAACCGGCAACCCAACGTTTAATCAGCGGCAGAAAAAATATTTTCACAGATTTCCCATTCATTGTCTTCACTCAACCAGTTATCCGGCATCTATCCAATAATCCATCCAGAAACCATCGGGAACTCCGGAATGTTATGGTCTCGGATAACGACTAACATGGAAGCAAACGATAAACTGGACCGCATCATTGAGGCGCGGATGAAGCTCAAAAGCCGTTTTGAGGAAAAAATGGCCAACACCCCGTCGCTGGCCGATGATGCGCCGCGCGGTAAAGGCCCGACGAACCGCCACGGCATGCCACAGGTACCGGTCGGCCAGACAGTGACTGCTAAGTGGCCGGTACTGGATCTGGGTTATCAGCCGCACATTCCGCTCGAAAAATGGCAGTTATCGATAGACGGTGAGGTTGACGAACCGGTCCGGCTGAAATGGGAAGATTTTATGGCACTGCCTCAGGTCGAAGATACCAGCGATTTTCACTGCGTAACGACCTGGTCGCGGCTGGATGTGCCCTGGGTTGGGGTACGGTTCATGGATCTGGCGGCACTGGTCATGCCTAAAGCCACAGCAACGCACGTTATGTGCTACGGTTTCGATGGCTACAGCACCAATATCTCTCTGGAAGAAGCGCTGAAACCGGATGTGCTGCTGGTTCATACCGCCGACGGTCAGCCGCTCACCCGCGAGCACGGCGGCCCGCTGCGGATGATTACTCCCCAGCTATATGCCTGGAAAGGAGCAAAATGGATTAAACGCATTGAGTTTCTGGACGGCAACCGCCTTGGATTCTGGGAGGAGCGCGGCTACTCGAATACCGCCTACCCGTGGCGCAACGACCGCTACAGCTAATGGTAGAGACGCAATATGTTGCGTCTCAGCATGCGTAAGCAAAATGAATGCGTAAGCAACATATTGCATAAGCCCGGTACCGAGTAAGCAGCCCACTGAAAAATCAGCGTCCGGTTGCTTACGCGGTATCGGGCTTATGCGGGATGAGCCGCAAGATGTTGCGGCTCTACGGGGTATTTTCGATGAAATAATAGCAAAGCATATGGCAGATCGTCATGTGCGCATCTTCGACCCGGCCGTAGTGTTCCGAATCGATCACGATGACTTCGTCGGCGATTTCGGCGAGCTTGCCTTTTTTCCCGCCAACCAGCGCGATGGTCGTCAGGCCGTTGTCTTTGGCCCACTGAATGGCTTTGACCAAGTTCGGCGAACTGCCGCTGACACTCATGGTCAGGACCACATCCCCCGGACGGCCATAGTTCTGCAACTGTCCGGCAAACACATCTTCGTAGCTGTAATCGTTACCAAGGGCGGTTATCCAGGCAACGTTTTCATTCAGCGACATGCACCGGAAGCGTTTGCCCAGCTTGTCTGACGAGCTTTTACCGAGATCGGTAATAAAATGCGATGTATTGGTGCCGCTGCCACCGTTGCCAAACGCAAACAGCTGACGGTCTTCAGCCCAGCATTTTTTCAGTAATTCGACAAGGTGCGCTACCTTTTCGGCCGGAATCGAATCATAGGCGGCCTTTTGCTGCGCCAGATACTCTGTAAAATAAGACATATAAAGTTGAGTTATACCATACTCAGGGCACCAACCGGTACCGCATCTTCACCCAGTTTAGCCATCAGAATGACCGGAGCCGGCTGAAACGCTTTCATCACAAACCGTGGCAGAGCCGTACGAACAGACGCCCGCAACGGCTCACCGATCAGAGACAACCCGCCCCCAATCACAATAGCATCAGGGTGAAACAGATGCACCACATGCGACAGTCCGAGGGCCAGCACCGAACCAACCTGCGTAATCAGCATATTGGCCACGGGATCGTTCTGCTCGTAGGCCGGATGCAGAAACCGCGCCTCCCCGCCTACCTGATCGCCAACCAGCTGTTTCAGCGGCGAGTCGGCCGGAAGTTGCGGTAACAGTTCCCGGATCTGCTGATCAATGGCCCAGCCCGAACACGTCTGCTCGACGGTCTGGCCCGGAAAATCGTCGCCCGGCGGCACCAGCCACAGGTGACCGATCTCGGCCTCACCCGGCACGGCACCGTGATAAATCTGTCCGTCGATCACCATGCCGCCGCCAACGCCACTGCCAACCGTTACATAGAACACGTTTTTAAAACCGCGCCCGCCGCCGTGTATTGCCTCACCGAGCGAAGCCGCATTGGCGTCATTTTCGATCCGGATTGTCGGCGCGCCGGTCAGTTCATAGAGCCACTCGCCCAGATTGAACCCCGACCAACCTTCAATCTGGTGCGAGGTCGCAATCTGACCCGTCTGCCAGTTCACCGGCCCGCCAAACCCCACGCCAATGGCTGAGACCGGCTGCCGTAACTGACGGACAGTTTGCTCAATGTGCGTCAGAATACCCGCAGCACCCGCTTCTTTATCTACGACAAACCGGTGACGCTGGACTATTTTGCCGGTATTGTCACCGGTAACTATCTGGAGTTTCGTGCCTCCTATTTCAATACCTAATTTCATGAAATCGTACAGTTAATGAGCGACTTACGGCCGAGTTGATCTGACCGGTAATTGTTCAGTATTTCGTTTGGATTTATCCTCACGCCAGGAGCTATTCCTGCTGATTATGCAGTCAAAGGAAATGCCGGTAAGTCTCAGAAAGTATAACAGCTATCAGCTTCCGGTAATGATTGCGGTCATCGTTTCTGCCGTTAGCTGCGTGAAATCGTCAATGATCAGGGAAGCACCTGTTTGGGCCAGTTCATCGCGGGTGTGCGTGGTGGCAAGGGCAATGACCTTCATCCCGGCGCGTAAACCTGCTTCAATACCCGAAAAGGC
>NZ_CAMFHL010000275.1 GCF_945952095.1 uncultured Arsenicibacter sp.
CGGATATAAGCTAGATAAATAGTTCGAGCTTTAGCTGGGGCTACGGGCAGTGATGCTGAAAGATGGCGGTGTGAATCCGACGGCGGGCGTGGGCATCAGTTATTTGCTGTAAGGTTTTTTGACATGATTACGGGATTGACAGGATTCTATCTTTATCCTGTCAATCCCGTAATCATGTTTTTTTTTACCTGTGGCGAGTGCCGGCCTTGTACTGGTTAGTAGCTGCCGGTTTCTGATTGGTCATACAGAACAAGTAATGGTCAGGGTTATGGACAGGCGCGGTTGACCGTTACTGTCTGACTAACTACTCCGCTCGTGCCACAATCGTTGGTACTGACCACATTAAGCTGGTAATTTCCGGGGGCGTTTATGGTGATGGTTGCTATTGGCTGGCTGCCTGACTGCCGGTAAACCTGGCTGAAAACATAGTTGCCCGGCCCTGTTAACACAAAACTGCTGCCCGTAGCAGCGCCACGCAGCCGCACGGGGCAGCGGGATTCATCGACAACGAATTGCTGAATGGCAGGTGCAGGTGGTGGCGTCTGAGCATAGCGCTGGATCCGGGCGTTGGCATTATCCGAAACATAGATAAAGCCGGCTGCGTCGACGACGACGCCTTCAGGGCCTTTCATCTGATCGGAACCTGATCCGAAGCCGTTTCCACCGGCAACGATTGTCCCGTTGCTGGCTGATGTTGGATTGGGGCCAAATTTCTGAATACTGTGTCTGACCGCATCAGCAACATAGATAAATCCGGCCTTATCGGCGGTTATATCTATTGGAAATCCAAACTGATCGGGTAATGGTCCGATACCATTTCCACCGGCAACCGTTGTCCCGCTGCCGGCCGATGTTGCGTTGGGGGCATATTTCTGGACACGTGCGTTATATCTGTCTGTTACATAAATAAAACCCGCGTTGTCAATGGCAACCCCGTACGGGAATGCCAGTTGGTTGGCATCTTCCCCGTATCCGTTCCCACCGGCGACAGTTGTTCCGTTGCTGGCCGAGGTTGAATTGGGAGCGAATTTCTGGACACGATTATTAGTTCTGTCAACAACATAGATAAAGCCATTCTGATCGACAGCGATACCGGCCATCGATTTAAATTGATTCGCACCATCTCCATATCCGTTTCCGCCGGCGACAGTTGTTCCGTTGCTGGCCGACGTTGCATTAGGAGGGAATTTCTGGACACGATAATTACCTGCATCCGTAATATAAATAAATCCGGCGTCATCGATTGCAATTCTATTTGGATAGGCCAGCTGATTGGCACCGTCGCCCTGGCCGTTCCCGCCTGCAACGGTTGTGCCGCTCTCATAGGACGTTGAGCCTTGTGCATACTTCACCACCCGGTGATTGCCGGGATTAACGACATAGATGAAACCAGCTTTATCGAGCGCTAACGCAGAGGAACCATGAAAGGAGTTATTCTCATCATAGAATCGGTAGTCCGCTGCAACGGTAACGCCGTGACAGGCTTGTGCATACAATGTTCCCGGTAATGCAGTAAGACAGATAATCAGGAAAGAAAGCAGGAAAAAGTAGGTTTTCATAAAGTAATTACGTGACAACTGATGAGCAGATTTCAGGGCATGTGAACGCTGAAAATGCGTTTGATTAATGTTTCCGGTATTGTTGCATCTGCTTTTTCAGCCGGATGATATGTAAGGTTAATTCCTCCGCTTTTTGCAGGAGGACAGCATTCATCTGCACTAAATCAATGCCTTCTTTCTGAACCCTGACGGCCGATGGTGCATCCGGCAAATGGCCGGATGGTGTAGCGTAACGTAACGCCTGAAATGATCCGGCAGGTGTCTTTTAACTACAAAACTTCATGGATTTGAGGCTTGTTGACAGGGGGAGCCGGAGTAGTTGTTTGGTGGACAAGCAGGGCAATGGCGCTGGAAAAGAGGCGGTGAATAATTGCATTGAATTTTTGTGTTTTTAAGTCGCTGTAAGGGTAAACAGCATAACACAAACCTAAAAAAAAGCCTCTTTTTATGGTGAAGAGGAGGGTGGACAAAAAGTGGACAGTTGTCTAAGTTGTTGACAAGCAGGGAGTAATTTGGAAGGGCGGGAAGTATATGCAGCCGATACGGGTTTTTCTGCATAGAATTGGCGGGTGTCGGGCGTAGATAAACCCACGCCCGACAAGGTTCAATTTTTAGAAGCTATGGCCGATGGCGAAGCATGGCAAAATACCAATGCGATCAGCATCCTGATTACTTAAGACATTGAGAAATGGGTTAATGCCAACCCTAAGCATCAGCCCTCCCTGCGGTTTCTGGTATCGGTAACTGATACGCGGAATCGCATAGACTGACCAGTAAGGTTCCTGAATAAAACTACCGTTTTCGTTTCCAGGCGTAAATGTGCGCAGTGCAGAAAGGCTCAAGCCAATGTCAAGGTGATTTTTTCCCGGACCGTAAATCGCAAAAACTTCACCGATAAAAGTATACGACGGTTTTTTGAAGCCAAATAAATTACCGCCGACCCGAAGGCCGACAGCGCTTTTGGGCTTCGTTTTAATCAATCGTTCGTAGTTCAGTGAATAAATACCGCCGGACCCAAACCCTTCAGCGTACAGGGTGTTGCGGGCTTTGAACGGGCTTTCCGGCGTTTGAGCAAAACAGTAAACAGTGCTGCATAAACAGCTGAGGAGGGATATACTTCGTTTCATAAAAAAGGTGAGAATGTTTCTTTCCCAACGAAAATAGTATCCTAAAGTTGTTCGCTCAACTGTTAAAAAGTGTAAAGGTTTACAGCCGTTGTTTTGTCTCGCGGATTCTGGTCAGCAGATCGGCTAATTCCTTAACTTTTTCAGGGCGCTGCTGATAGAGGTTTGTTGTTTCGAGCGGATCACTGGCAAGGTCATATAGCTGCCCTGCCGGCTCCCCGGCTGTTGGCTTTATATCCCGTGGTTCGGTAAATCCGCCGGAACCGAGTCCCTGAATCAGCTTCCAGTTTCCTTGCCGGATGGCAAAATAACCAATGGATGAGCTGTGTACAACGGCGGGCTGACCGGCAACTGCCTTTGCTTTTCCGGTCAGTACCGGCAGGATGCTGTAGCTGTCTTCGGGCACAAATGCCGCGTCTGCGTTCCGGGTAATGTCCTTACAGGTCGCCATCAGGTTGGCGAGGGTTGTGGTCGCATCCGAAACCGTTCCTGCTTTGACCGTTCCTGGCCAGCGGACAATAAACGGGATCCGGTGACCGCCTTCGAACGCATCGCCTTTCATGCCCCGGAAGTTTCCGGCTGCGCGGTGATTGAACTGCTTTACAAAATTTTCGCGCCAGTACGGGCCGTTGTCGCTGGCAAAAATGACGATGGTATTCTTACTGAGGCCGGTCTCATCCAGTGCTTTCAGTACCTCACCGATGGAGGCATCGACCTGTTGAACAAAATCACCGTATTCTCCCGCTTTTGATTTGCCGGCGTAACCGGGTTTAGGCATCCACGGGGTGTGGGGTGCTGCCAGCGGGAGATAGAGGAAAAATGGTTTTTGGGCCGATTGCTGCTTCAGGAATGCTTTTGCTTTGGTAATAAAGGTGGGCAATACCTCAAAAAAGTTGAAAGACGGCGCCATTTTGCCTTCCCGCCAGAATGGGCCGGTATAGCCTGACTGTAATTTGTTCCCGTCGGTATAGGCGGTTAGCTGATCCGTTAGCCTGTGATTTTCGAGATAAGCATAGGGTGGCATATCGAGTGAGGCCGGGAGAATAAACGAATAGTCGAAACCTGCCGTTTGGGGTCCGCCGGCTGGTCTTTGGGCATAATCGATCTGTTCGGGATTCATCTCGGTTTTAATGCCGAATTCCGGATCAGCCAGTTTTGCCGTTTGCTCAGCGGTGGGCACCCAATCAATGCCGAGGTGCCACTTCCCGATGACGCCGGTTGTGTAGCCCTGTGCTTTCAGTAACTTCGCAACCGTCGGCCGGTCGGGCTCAATGAGCGTCCGGCTATACCCCCGTAATACGCCGACCGGCAGGCGGCTCCGCCACGGATAACGGCCGGTTAACAACGCGTATCGGGTTGGTGTACAGACCGATGATGGCGAATGGGCATCCGTAAAGCGCATGCCCTGAGCCGCCAGCCGGTCGATGTTCGGGGTTGGAATCTGCCCTTGCGGATAGTAGGCTGATACGTCGCCGTACCCCATATCATCGGCAAGAATGTAGAGAATGTTCGGGCGGGTGGTTGATTGAGCCGGTTCCCGGAATGCGAAGAACGCCCCGGTTGTCATCAGTATTCCGGTGGCGATAATCGGGAAAAAAAGTCGTTTCATGTAAATCTGATTTAGTATAAAAAGCAGGCACGGTTCAGTGTTAGCGGGATACCGACAGCTCATGCCGGCCGGTACCGACATTTGTCAGTACGTAGAAATTGCCGGTCGGTTTTACCGGCAACGGCTTGCCATCCATCGTTAGTTTTGGTTTGGCGGGGTCATAGGGGACATAGACGGTTGCGGTCGTTCCGCCCGGAATGGCCACAGTCAATGTATTCCGTTCCGCTTTTTTGTAGGAGACCTGAACGGGCCCTTTCGGTGATGGTACCGTCGCCTCAAAAAACGAAAGGTCTCCCGGCTGTGGTTTAATCTGAATGGCACCAAAGCCCGGTGTCAGCGGCTCAACGCCCACGAGTTTGCGCATGATGATGTTGGCCGGCGCAGCGCCCCAGGCATGGTTCAGGTCAAGGTTTGGTTTATAAACCTGATCCCAGGCTTCCATCGTAATTGTTGACCCGACACGGATCATGTTATACCAGCTGCGTTGGGTCGTGGCCGTCATCAGCGACAAGGCATAGTCGCTCAGGCCGGCATCGTATAAAGCATCCAGCAAAAACTGGGCGCCGTAGACGCTACAGGCCATCTTCCGGCTTTTCATAAACGCTGCCACGGCCGGTATATCCTCCGGCGGAACCAGCCCGAAGGCCAGCGCAAACATGTTGGCATGCAGCGACGTATGGGCTGTACTGTCGCCGTCTTTGATTAGTCGGGTGGCCTGATCGCGGAAAGTGGTCCGGAACGCATCATACACCTTGGTGGCGGATTGTTCATATCGCCGGGCATCATCGGGTTTCCCCAACACACGGGCAATCTGCTGCATCAGCACCAGATTCCGGTAATACCAGGCGTTGATGACGGCATTGTAGGTATTGTAGACAAACCCATCCGTCTCGCCTTTGTACTCCTTTTCCGGTCCGATGTAGTTACCGGTTTGGGGCCAGTCAACGTTATCGTGCAGGCCGCGGCGACCGTCAAACGTTTTGGTAATGTGGATGGACGCCAGAAAGTCATCGGTCTGCTTACCGGTCCGGGTGCTGATCAGTCCGGAGGGGCCTGCCAGCGGCATCAGCACTTTGCGGGTCAGTTCCGTATAAAAAGTAGATAACAGGGTAGTGTCTCCCGTATAGAGGTAATCGTTCCACGCAATCGGTACGTTCTGGAGGCTCCATTCCGTCGGCCAGGTCGGGTGATAGATCAGGTAATTCATGCTCCGGCGGGCCATGCTGTACTCGGCGTCCACGGCATAGTGCGACAGCTGATTGATCAGCGCATCAGCCTCATACGGAATCCGCTCCCGGTCACCGTCGACATAATACCCGGCAAAACTCGTGGCCTTAATGGAGTATTGGCATAAGTCCCAAACCTGATTCAGGACGGTATCGCCGGACGTAAAACGGGCTGCCTGCGTATCAAACGGATAGCTTACCACCCGTCGCTTAACCGACGACCGGTCAATTTTTCCCTTGAGATTACTCAGGGCCACATACCGGAACGGATACACTTCGCCAATGTAATCCGGCATCAGTACCGGATTCCGGCTGTTGCGTTTCTGGTCCTGCGGCCAGGTAATGGTGTAATCGTGGGTTCCTTTTTCAACCCACAAACTCAAGTGCCGGAAGCGGATGTTGCGGCCGGGGTTGGTATGGATCGTAAATGGCTTTGCTGTCAATTCACCCACCTCAATCCGGATACTGTCGGAAACGTCGCTGGTCAGGTGCAGCTGTAACTGGCAAAGCGCGTCTTTCCCGAAGTCGAGAAACCAGCTGTCGGCGCCGGTTTGCCGGACCAGCGTTGCCGTTTGGGTTTCGGCCACAAGCGGATAATGGGCGAAGGGTTCGGCCGGATCGGTAGGGGAAACATAAAAGGCCATCGGAGCAGAAACCGCCGATGGTTTGTTTTGCTCATTCCAGACCTGTACGTCCCAGTAATATACCTGCCCTGGTGCTAAAGCCTTTCCGGCAAAACGGGTCAATGGTTGCGAAACCGCCCTGCGACCCGAATCCCAGACATCAGCTATATTCTTTTGCAGGCCATCTGCTGAGCGCGCTACCCGTACCCGAAATGCGGTCTGACGACGAACAGACGGCGCCAATTCCCAGCTCAGCATTGGTCTCATATTGTATATCCGCGCAAACTGGTACTGCTCAGCCTGTTGCACGGCCCTGGCCAACGGCACATTTACCCGTTCGCCGCGCTGACTGACCGCATCCGTATGCAGCAACAACTCGCACCGCAACCGCTCCGGCGCCGGAACCCGCTGCCCGAACGCAGCCACTGTGATCAGTAAAAGACACAAAAAACGAAACATGCTATTTTTAAAGAGTGAAAGAGCGGAAGAGTGAAAGAGTGACGGGTGTAAAGAGCGGCCTGCCGCAGCGGTGAAAGCCGGGCCGCTCGAAAACCACGAAGCGATTAATTTCGCTCTTTCACTCTTTCGCCGCTGCGGCGGGCCGCTCTTTATTTCAGTATGTTTTTCTCCAGTTCGTCGATGGTCCAGGCCTCGCGGGTGGAGGCGTAGGCGTCGCGGATTTTTTTGACTTCGTCCGGCTGAACAACCGCCGACTGACGCCCTTTCACCGCCCGCGCTGATGTACCGACAAATTCATACCGGATATAGCTCAGTACCGAGGCAATCCATTCGTCGGAGTTGTCTTTCATCGATGCCATTTCGCTCGGATAGGTTTTTCCCTCAATCGGGCCTTTCAGTCCGTGCAGTAAAATCCGGATCGCAAAATCGCGGTCGTGGTTAACGTGTTTCGCGCCTTTCAGTGCCGGTGCGGCGTTGGTTGGCAGGCCCATGCCATCGCCACCGTGGCAGGGTGAACACATCCCTTTGTAAATTTCACTGCCGGCAAGAATCAGCTTGCGTTCCGGTGCGGAGAAACTGCCGAGTTTCATGCCATACTTTTTAGCATCTTCGTTGCGGTCAAGGCTCAGCCGCACGCGTTTCAGCATCTCGTTGTCCGGATTTTTGGCCAGCAACTCCTGTGAAATCTGCTGCGCCTGGGGGTGTTTATTAACGCCGAGCGACAGCAGCACCTGCGTTTTGACATCGAAATTCGGGTCTTCGGCCAGCTTGCCAACGCGGGCGATCATGTCCGCATCCTGTTGCCGTAAAAACCGTTCGCTGATCCAGATAGCTGCTTTCCGGACTTGCGGGTCGGTGTCCAACAAGGCAGTGGTCAGCACAGACTTATTAACTGCATCCAGACCTTCGAGTGTCCAGAGGGCATGCAGGCGACCGAGTGCTATAGCGTGTTGACGGCCGGTTGCCATTGCTTCCAGTGCAGGCACTACCGTTTTATCACCCAAAAGAATAATCTGCTTCTGGGCATTATCCCGCCACCAGCCGTTGGGATGGTCGAGGTAGTTAATCAGATCAGCCGCCGGAACATCGAGCATGTGTGGTTTCGGGCCGGGCGTAAAGTCATCGTGTACCAGCCGCCAGATCCGGCCCCGCTGGTTGACTTTCGCAATGTCGAAATAGTCGATTTTACCCCGCAGAAACGTTCCTTTTCGTGTCCAGTTCGATTCCTGAATAATGCCGCGGTTCATGTCAATGATGTATAACAAGCCGTCCGGGCCGGTATAGGTATTTACCGGCCGGAAGAAGAAATCCGTACTGGCAATGAACTCCTTATGCTGATATACATTTTCCAGATGCGTCTTGCCGGCACGGTTCACGACCTTTGCCCGCCGGATTATCCGGGCAACCGGCTCGTTAATGAAGTAATCGCCGACGAGGTCGGCCGGAAGCCGGTCGCCGCGGAAAATCGACTGACCGTTGCCGGAGGTAAAGTGGTTCAGCGTGC
This sequence comes from uncultured Arsenicibacter sp., assembly GCF_945952095.1. Lineage (GTDB taxonomy): Bacteria > Bacteroidota > Bacteroidia > Cytophagales > Spirosomataceae > Arsenicibacter. The sequence continues at coordinate 8,105 of NZ_CAMFHL010000275.1, forward strand.
TGTCGGGACGTAGACGGGGCGGCCCACCCTGCACCTCCGGGTTCGAAATGCGGGACCATACGGGGCTAAACGTGGCTTCGTCGTAGGCATCGGAAAACTCCAGCGCCCCGTATTTCGGATTGATCTGGAAGCCGCTGCCGGCATTTTCGCCGCCCCCGCGACTGTAGAACAACCGGCCATAATTGTCGTAGGTCAGCCCCCACTGCCCGTTCGAGCCGCTGTGCAGCGAATCAGGCACCAGTTTGCCGTTGGTGTAGCGGAACCGGATCGGGTCTACGGTCTGGTAGATGTAATTATCGATGTTCCAGACGAGGCCGCTGCGCTGGTGTTCGAGATTACCCGGTGCCACTTTTCCGAAGATATACACCGGCCGCTTTTCATCGGCCGTGCCGTCGCCGTTGGTATCGCGGTAGCTGTAAATGTCGTAGGTATCGGTTTCGTTGACCAGCAGTTCATGGTTCACGCACAGCAGCATCCGCGGCAGCACCATGTCTTTAATAAACACCGAACTCTTGTCCATTTTACCGTCGTTGTTGGTGTCTTCCAGCAACATAACCCGACTTTTGGCCTCTTTGGTACCGGTACCGTCGGCGTCCTGCGTATAGGTTTCCATCTGCGCCACATACATGCGGGCGTTACCGTCCCATGCAATGGCGACCGGCTCGGTTATCATCGGCTCGCTGGCAACCAGCTCCATGTGGTAGCCGGGGGGCAGCACAAACGCCTGCCGGCTTTGCTCCGGTGTCAGCGGAACGGTCGAAAACGGCGCCAGCGGCAGGGCTTCATCCTTATCGGCCTGCCGTGCCACTGATGTAGTCTCTGTTTTTGTTGTGGTTGTCGTCGTACTGACGGTTGTTGTGGTTTGCACCTTACAGGCGTAAATCAGTGCTGTCAGGCCGGATGCATAGAGGAAGAGGTACCTTGATTTCATGAAAGCGTCGTTGTGTCGGGTTTAGGATCAGCCGGTTAAAGGACCGGTTTAAGGAGTCGGGGTTATGCTAAGCAAAGGCTTCGACAGGTCCCGGTCTACCGGTATTTCATAGCTAATCTTTATCAGGTTGGTGTAGGGTTCGGCAAGGGCATAATCTTCCTGACCGGCTTTTGCATCCACTCGTTCCTTACTGATCAGTTTAAGGTCAGTCTGCACCCCAAGCCGGATTGTCGGGAATGACCACTGATCGCCTGAAAATGAATCGGTTGTTGCCTCCGGATCATAGACAAGCAGATCTAGGCGGCGTGCCTGCGTATCCCCCTGGAAAATCTGCATGGCCGTCTGGTTGACTGCCACATTGGTCATTCCATCACCAGGCACAATGAGCCAGCCGGTTTTCCCGTTTTTTGCCTTCCAGTGGATTGTGCCGGTTTTAATCTGATCCCATTTCCGGCGCATACCCGATACGCCCCCCATCATCCAGTCATGGTTAATCATGGCCGTTACGCGTTTG
>NZ_CAMFHL010000276.1 GCF_945952095.1 uncultured Arsenicibacter sp.
CAGCCGAACTGGACTGGATCATGAGCGAAGAAACGGCCGAAACCGAGCAAAGCCTGCGGAAAGCGGTTGATCAGCTACCGAAGCGGCAGCAGGAAGTTGTGTTCCTTAAATTCTATCAGGGCCTGTCAAACGACGATATTGCCCAGGTCATGAACGTGGAAAAACAAACGGTTGCCAACTTTCTGTACCGTGCTATGATGCAGCTCCGCACCTGCCTGCCTGCCCGGATCTTCAATTAAGAAAACTTCATATCCAAACGCTTGGACAAACCTGAGAAGGACTTTATATTTGTAGTAATCCCGTCAAAGTATGCCCCACTCTTCGCAGGAGTGGAGCACCTTTAACGGTAGGTTTACGAATGTCGATACCAGTCGATCAACATCGCAAAACCAGTACGTATTGCGCCAAAGATTGTTTTATCAATGGCTGATACGTTTTGAGCCATTTCAGGAATTGTCCTCCTGACTGGTTCTGTTTCGCTCTCTTCATAGTTGTGTATGAGTTGAGTGTGAAACAAATGCCTCCACCTTCGGGCTGATCGGCTGCGCTAACAGTTGATCAGCACCGCAAATTAATCTTTTTTCATATAGAACCCCGGTCTGTTCTCTGACCGGGGTTTCTTTTGTTTACGACACTTATTTTGGCCTGAAAGGTTTTGATCACGGCCATTCCCTACCCAATTTTGTCCTGCCGGCCTATGTGTTTCTAAAAAAATCACAAAAAAATTCAGCCTGGAGAGTATCAACAGCTCGCTGCACGCTATTTCCATATAAAGAGGCCGTTGCAGACAATAAGATGCCTGATTATATCCATTATACGTTTGACGACTTCGTTCAGGACGAACGGTTCCGGAACTGGGCCCTGACAGACCCGCCGGCCGACCGCGAATTCTGGAGCAGCTGGTTGCAGGCGAATCCCGATAAGCTCGACCTCGTGCTGGCGGCAAGGCAGTTTGTGATCAACATGCATCACGCACACGATGAGTTAACGGAGGACGAACTTGATACGGAACTAAGCCGGTTGCGGATTGCCAGGGAGCAGTCGCCGGTTGAAGAGGTACCGGTCCGGCCGAAACGCTTCGGCATGTGGTTACGTGTAGCCGCTACCGTTACCCTGATTGCCGGTCTGGGAGGCTGGTTTTACTGGCACGAAACAGGTAACCGTTCACCAATTACCGGCTTTAAACAAATGGCCGCGCAACAGGCTGGCGGAGTGAAAGAGGTAACAAATGATGAAGATGCCCCGAGGCTCGTACAACTGCCGGACGGTAGTCTGGTAACGTTGAAAAAAGGCAGCCGGATCAGCTTTCCGGCTACATTCGGCCCGCAGGAACGCAGCGTTTTTCTGGCAGGAGAAGCCTTTTTTGACATCGTCCGCCGCCCGAAACATCCGTTTCTGGTGTATACGAATCAACTGACAACGAAGGTGCTGGGCACCAGTTTTACGGTGCGTGCCTATGAAGGTGATAAAGAAGCCAACGTAATTGTCCGTACGGGAAAGGTATCTGTTTTTACGACCCCGCCCGACGGTAATCCGGCAACACTGGATACAAAGAATCCGGCGGTCATTCTGACCCCGAACCAGCAGGTAACGCTTGAGGATAAACAGCTGAAACGAACACTGATCAATAACCCGGAACCCGTCCTGAAACCGGCAGAAGCTACCGGGGGAAGTGCCCTGAAAACAATGGTTTTTGAGCGGACGCCGGTTGTGAGTGTGTTTAAAAAGCTTGAATCAACGTACGGCATTGTCATCAACTACGATGCTGACCTGCTGACCGGCTGCGAGCTTTCGGCCGATTTTACCGACGAAAGCTTCTTTGACCGCCTCGACCTGATCTGCCGTGCTACCGACTCCCGGTTCGAGGTCATTGATGCACAGGTTGTTATTTATAGTAAAGGCTGTCGACAAACCAGGTAGGTATGCATTCTTCTAACCCCGTTGCCAATATGTGTTAAAACCCGTTAAAACAGGCGTTTTGTGTCTTCAGGCAGGCAGTCCCGTGCGGCATAAGTCCTTTCATTGATTAATCTTTCTATTGTTTCCAGACGATTTCAGTACCCGCCTTGCCGGGTAAGGGGATCTTTTTGCTAAAACTTCTGATCTGTTCTATACTTTTATGAGTACGTATACTGAACCAAGGGTGATTTTCCGGAAAATCATGCGCACAACATTTTACCAGATTTTGATTTTAGCCTGGTGCTCAACCTTTGTCCTTGCCTACGATGGTAACGGGCAGGAGGTATTAAACCGGCAGATTTCGGTTACCATTGAAAACCAGCGCGTTGAACAGGCTATCAAACAGATTGGCCGGCTTGCTTCGGTGCGGTTTATTTACAGCCCGCAGCTGATCCGTGCCGACCGGAAAGTCAACCTGTCGGTGCAGGGCCAGCCGTTGTCGTCGGTACTCAACTCCCTGCTTGCCCCGCTCGACCTGACCTATGAGGTTGTTGGTTCTCAGATCATTCTCCGCAACGCACCGGCTCAGCCTGCCCCGCGTGCCAATGATCATAAAGAAGCGATGGCTGTCCCCGCTCCGGCTGACCGGACGCTGACCGGTACGGTTTATGATGACCAGAATGTGGCATTGCCCGGTGTTTCGGTCAGCATCAAAGGCACCACCCGCGGCACCACCACCGATGCCGGCGGGAAATACACCCTGACCCTGCCGGATCAAGGGGCAGTCCTTCTGTTTTCGTTTGTCGGGTATGCCACAAAAGAGGTTACGGTCGGCAATCAGACCCAGCTTAACATTACCTTATCGGCCGATACCAAAAACCTGAATGAGGTCGTAGTGGTCGGCTACGGTACGCAGAAAAAAGCAACCCTGACGGGTGCCGTAGCTACCATTGATGCCAAAACCTTTAACGACCGCGGCGTAGTCGACAACCCGTTGTCGGCGCTGCAGGGCATGGTTCCCGGCGTGGTAGTGACCCGTTCGTCGGCCGCACCGGGCCGCGCCAGCTGGAACTTCCAGATCCGTGGCGCTACCTCAACGAACGGTACAGAACCGCTGGTGCTGGTCGATGGTGTTCCGCTGAACAGCCTGAACGCGCTGAACTCGATCAACCCGAACGATATCGATAACATGTCGTTTCTGAAAGATGCCTCGGCGGCCATTTATGGGGCCCGTGCGGCAGGTGGGGTTGTGCTGGTTACGACCAAGCGGGCCAAAGCCGGTAAAGTCCAGATTCAGTACGACGGGTCGGTGTCGCAGAAAAACATTGGTCTGCAACCCTACCTGTTGAACGTGCAGCAGTTCGGTCAGGGCCTGATTGATGCGCTGACCAATGACTTTTACGGCACTCCTCCCGGCACCAACCTCTGGTACCGCCTTGGCCAGTTGCAGGTAAACGCACCGGCATCGGGCTATATTGACCTGACAGTCTACAACGGACAGCCCGCCACCCCCTCAGCCAATCCGCTTAACCCCGGCTTCGGCGACGTAAAAGACCTTACTTTCTTTAACACCAACTGGGTGGACGTCCTGTGGGGTAAAGCAACGTCAACACAGCATAACCTGAGTGTGTCGGGGCGGAGCGAAAAAGCAGGCTACCGCGTTTCGCTGGGTTATCTGAACGACGGCAGCTTGCTGAAATGGGGCCAGAATTCAAACTCACGCTATAACATCCGCCTTACCCACGACTACCAGTTTACCAGCCGGTTTAAGCTCGAAACCAATATTTCGCTGGAAAAAAACGATATTATCCAGCCTACGCTGATCGGTACGGTTATGGGCCAGTATCAGCAACCCGGCTTTCCGGTATCGACCATCGACGGAAAACCCTATGCCTGGGGGACGCAGTACAGCCCGAACTGGCAGGCCGAACTTGGCGGCGAAAACAAGGAGTACAACAACCGCGTGTTTACCAACTTTAAAGGCACCTACGAGTTTACCAAAAACCTGAAACTGATCGGGACAGCCGGCTATAACTGGGCTGCAACCGACATCAAGGAACAACAAAAAGCGATTTCGTGGTATAACTACACCGGCAGTATCCAGGCAGCCGATAACCCGACGCGCCCCAATACCTACTACCAGCGCCGGCTGATCAAAGACGCCTATTTTAACCTGAATGCCTACCTGGATTACTCGCGCACGTTCGCGCTTGACCACGATGTGCAGGTGACCGCCGGCCTTAACTATGAACGCGACGAACTGAATGCCTATCAGGGTCGTACGACCTACATTGCCAACGACAATGTGCCGTCGCTCAACCTTGGTATCGGCGATAACACCACCAAAACCGTCACGGAAAGCCAGAGTCACTACGCCATCGGATCCTACTTCGGCCGCCTGAACTATGCGTATAAACAAAAGTATCTGCTCGAAGCCAACGCCCGCTACGATGGCTCCTCAAAATTCAGCCAGGCTAACCGCTGGAAGCTTTTCTACGGTTTTTCGGGCGGCTGGCGCTTATCGCAGGAATCGTTTCTGCAACATGTTTCCTTCCTGAACGAGCTTAAACTACGCGGCTCTTACGGTACAGTCGGGAACCAGAGCGGAATCGGCCTGTACGATTACATTCAGCTTCTCAACGTCAGTGCTACCGGTGGCGCGACCAGCTCGGGTTTCCCGATTATCGGCAGCAGTCCGGTAGTGTATGTTACGCCTACTGGTACGCTGGTCAGCCTGAACCGGACATGGGAACGTATCGAAACCACAAACGGCGGTCTTGATTTTGCGGTTCTTAACCGGCGGCTGTCGGGTAGTGCCGATTATTTCATCAAGCATAACCGCAACATGCTCATTGCACAGGCCAATCCGGCTGTGCTGGGCGCCACCGCCCCCAACGCCAATATCGGTCATCTGAAAACATGGGGCTGGGAGCTAACCCTGAACTGGCAGGACAAAATCGGTGCACTGGGTTACCGGATCGGCGGCAGTCTGACTGATAACAAGAACGTGCTGGTCAGCTACGGCGGCACCAACATTATTTCGCAGGGTTTCAACGGAGTGGTCGAAGGCTACCCCCTTGGCTCCTATTTCGGACTTGAGTATGCCGGCCGCATCCAGACACAGGAACAACTGGCGGCATACCGCCCGCTGGCTACCGGCAACAACATCAGCATGCCGATTACGACCGGGACTCTGCCGGGCGTCCGGCCGGGGGACAACATGTACCGTGACCTGAACGGCGACGGTAAGCTCACCGCTCCCGGCGACCTGAAATTTCTGGGCCGCGACGATCCGCGCTATACCTTTGCCGTCAATGCGGGCCTGACCTGGAAAGGCTTTGACCTGACAGCCATCTTCCAGGGCGTCGGCAAACGGACGATTTTCCGGGAAGGCAACTGGAAAGTACCGTTCGGCTCGATTTTCCAGGCACAAACCAACTTCTGGTGGGGGAATACCTGGACACCGTCCAACACGGATGCCTATTACCCGGTGCTGTCGGCGGGTCAGAATGCGACCACCTACAACAACTATAACTACCAGATTTCGGACTGGTCGGTTGAAAACGGAGCCTATGTCCGGTTGAAAAATCTGGTAGTTGGCTACACGGTTCCGGCGGTTATCAGCCAGAAGGCCGGTATTGACCGGCTGCGGATTTACTACTCGGGCAACGACATCTGGGAAACATCGCGCATCCGCGACGGCTGGGATCCCGAAGCAACCCGGAACGTAGGCCGCGCCAACAGCGAATCGGGCATTACCCGCTATCCGTTCTTCCGGCTTCATACCGTTGGTGTCAACGTAACCTTCTAATCTTTGCCCTGATCACATGAAATTCAATCATACACTTGTCAAATTACTGGTTATCGGTACGCTGAGCGTTTCGCAGACCAGCTGCAATAAAATGCTTGATCTGACGCCGCTGGACCAGCTCTCTGATGCGTCATACTGGAAAAGTGCCAACGATTTTATGCTGGCTGCCAATGCGTTCTACACCTACCAGCGTACGTTTAACGACGTTGTCAGTGACCAGCCCCACGCCGACCTTCGCGGGGATATTATGGCCGGGCAGAACGCGTTCAGCCGGGGCCTCAATACGGTCCCGACCACCGATGGCAGCTACAATACTGCCTACAACCGTATCCGGACGATTAATTACCTGCTCGACAAAGCGCAGGGCTATGCCAATCCGGCTGATATTAAGAAGTATGTTGCCGAGGCCAAATATTTCCGCGCTTACGTATACTTCGATCTGCTGCAATTGTATGGTGGTGTGCCCATCATTGATAAGCTGCTGGCACCGGATTCGCCGGAGTTACAGGCTCCCCGCAATACACGGGATGAGGTAGCCGATTTTATCCTTAAAAACCTGAACGAGGCCATCGCAGACCTGCCGGGCAAATCGGATCAGGCAGCGGCGGAACTGGGTCGGGTCAATAAAGAAGCGGCCCAGTCGTTTCTGAGCCGCGTGGCCCTGTACGAAGGGACCTGGCAAAAATTCCGGGACAATACCGCGCGGGCGAATACCTTGCTGGATGTTGCCGTTGCCTCAAGCGGCGCGGTAATCAGCGGTGGTAAATACAGCCTGTTTGCACCGGCAACCCTCGGCGATTCGGCCCAGAAATACCTGTTTATTCTGGAAAACCAGAAATCAAATCCGGCCAATATTCAGAAAAGCGCGAATAATGAATACATTCTGGCCAACCGCTACGACCAGACACTGCGCCAGATCCGGCTCAACGTGACGCATAGCCAGCTGGGCGCCGATATGTCGGGGAATTTCGTGAACATGTATCTGGCCAAAGACGGGCTGCCGATTGAAAAATCGCCGCTGTTTAAGGGATATGCAACGATGAAATCTGAGTTTGACAACCGCGACAACCGGATGCGGTACAACATGATGATTGCTGATGGCTATTACTGGAAAGGCAACGCCAACTGGCGTATCGACTGGGCAGGCGGAGCCGCTGACCGTGCTAATGCCTTCACCTCGCCGTTTAAGCCCTATTCAAACGGGGTTTCGGGCTATCATAACCAGAAATGGGGCGCCGAACGTCAGGTACTCGACAACGAAGAAGGTTATGACTATCCGGTCATCCGGTATGCCGAAGTGTTGCTGAACTACGCCGAAGCCGTTTACGAACGCACCGGAAGCATCAGCGATGCCGACCTGGACAAATCGCTGAATCTGGTCCGCCAGCGGGTTAACAAATCCATGCCGAAGCTCAGCAATACGTTTGTGCAGACCAACGGGCTGGACATGCGGGAGGAAATCCGCCGCGAACGCACCATTGAGCTGTACCTCGAAGGCTTCCGCGTCGATGATCTCAAACGCTGGCACAATGCCCATGAAGTGCTGAAAAAGCCCGTAATCGGCATCCGCTGGAAAGGCACGGAATTTGAAAAGCTGTGGCCCGGTCAGGCCAACGTGGCCAAAGACGCCAACGGGGCGGTCATTGTCGATGCCAACCGGTCATTCAGCGAAAAAAATTACCTGTTACCGATTCCGACCCAGCAGATCCAGCTGAATCCGAAGCTGGAACAGAATCCGGGCTGGTAATACAGCTACGCACAGAGGAAACATTCGAACGCCGTACCGGAAGCCTGGTACGGCGTTTTTAGTGCTGGAGGTTTCAAATCGGTTTGATGTACTGAATTACCCGTTCGACCTCCTCAAAACCTGCCTTCCGGTGAAAGGTCTCACCGGCAACGTTGCCGAATGTCACGTCGGAAGCCAGTTCGGAACAGCCATGCGCACGGGCCCATGCCTCAGCCTGCCGGATGAGCGCATGGCCGATCCCCTGATGCTGACAGGCAGGCCGGACGTAAATGCCTTCCAGAAACGCTACCGGGCTGGCCGTCGCGCCGGGTACATAATCAGTCCGCAGCGACAGGTCCATAAATCCGATGGCTTCTCCCTCTGCATCCCGCACGATAAAGCCGTCCTGCGTCGGTGAGGCCAGTATTTCCCGCAGAATAGCCTCCATTTCATGTTGTTCGTCATCGTCCGGCCAGAGTTCCAGCGCCAGCCGGGTCCAGTCGGGTAAATCGGCTTCAGTTGTCCGGTTAATTGTCATATAAAGCGTATGTTTCGACAAACCTGTTTAAGAAATTACCCCAAATGAACAAAAAAAGGCAAAAAACCGGTTTCTCCTGAAATTATACTGCAACCGGCCCATGACGCAGGACCTCGACTTTCTGACCCGTACACCGACACCGGCTCTGGCTGATGTTGTCGAAAGCTTCTGGATGCTGACCAACCGGTCCGCCGATGACAAGCCGGTTATCATTTTGCCCGACGGCCGGATTGATTTATCCTTCTCCTCCCTCCAGCCAACCCACTTCTCCCTGCTCGGCCTGGAAAGTCAGCCCGGCAAAGGCCTTATCCGGGGGCATGAATGCATGATGGCCGTCAGCTTCCGGCCGCTGGCGATTGAGTACATGTTTGGTAAGCACACAACGCTCCTGACAAACACGTTCTATCAGATCCCACTAACCGATTTCGATTTCCGGACAGACAGCATCTCCGGTTTCGACATGTTTGTTGAGCGGTTTACGGAACAGTTAGTCAGGCGATTGCCGGCCGACATGGATATCCGCAAAAAACGCCTGTTTGACGCTCTTTTTGCATCAGGCGGTTCTATCAGAATTGCTGCCTTAGCCGGGCAGATCGGCTGGAGCCAGCGGCAGATCAACCGGTATTTTACGGAGCACTTCGGCCTGTCACTGAAAACCTACTGCGCTATTCTCCGGTTCAGGGCTACGTTCGGGCAGTTAAAAGAAGGCCGCCTCTTTCCGGAACAGCATTTTACTGATCAGTCTCATTTTATCCGGGAAGTCCGGAAATTTGCCGGTGTGCCCCCTAAGGAGCTGGCCCGCAATCAAAATGACCATTTTATACAATTTTCCGTTTTACCCGATGCCTAGTTTTGCCTTGAACATGTCAAGGTATGCTACTAACTAACAAACACATAGCCATTATCGGCGGCGGCCCCGGCGGACTAACCCTAGCCCGGCTACTGCAACAAAAAGGAATCAGCGTTTCGGTGTACGAACGCGATGCAACACCGGATGCCCGCCCGCAGGGGGCTACGCTGGACTTACACGAAGAATCAGGGCTGGCCGCACTCCGGGAAGCCGGATTACTCGGCGAATTTTACCGGCATTACCGGCCCGGCGCCGGTAAGCTCAGGGTTGTTGACCATACTGCGCAGCTATTTCTGGATGATCACGCAGGGCCGGAAGTTGCCGAAGACCGACCGGAAATAGACAGGGGACCGCTACAAAGCATGTTGCTTAACGCTTTACACACCGGAACAGTCATTTGGGATAGTCACTTTATCCGGCTTGAAGCCAAAGACCATGTATAGGGGGTAAAACGAAATGTAAAGAATAGATTTATTATTTTTTTGCCTATTTTATATTTTTCGCCTGAAAAACAGATAGTTACGAGGGGCATGGTGAAGGCAGGTAAAAAAAACGAAATGTGAAGATTGGATGTACATTGTAAGCAAATATTAATGCCCGACTCCGACAAACAGTGTTTTTAACCGGCGTTTAAAC
>NZ_CAMFHL010000277.1 GCF_945952095.1 uncultured Arsenicibacter sp.
CATCTAAAGACGCGTAAACCCAACTCGACTTTAAAATCCTAAGCCGACTGCCATGGCCTGAACCGGCGCAGGGAAATCAGCAATTGGGGTAGCCGCGCCTGTTGCCAGATTAATCCGGCACACTTTCGTCACAGTACCCATACGCAGCAGCGCATAGGCTGTTCCTGTTGTTCCCGTAATATCAAATCCGTTCGCCCCTTCAACATTCCAGCCTAAGGCTCCTACGTCGACCAGACCACCGGCATTCGGCGGATCCTGACGCACCAGACGGTCGGTATTTGCGTCAATATCATATAAAACTGTCGTGGTTGCTCCCGCAAAGTTGTTGGTATACGCCGCGCCGGTTACCGTTGGCATACCCGGATTCAGCGACCCGTCCACAGCTGCTACCGTTCCGTTATCCGGATTGATCCGCAGGTTCTGACCCGTGCTCGTTACCACCCGGATCCGGTCTACGGTCGGGTTAAAGTCAAAGCCAACATCAATACCCGACAGAGCCGGCGAGAATGGTGACCCTACGGCCGTGGCCGCTCCGTTCGAGACGTTGATCGTATAAATCCGGCTGCCGCTGCTCAAGGCATACAGCTGTGCGTTAGCCGGCCGGAAGTCGATGCCGACGATCATTTCACCTGATTGCAGGCCGGTAAGGGCTTTTACAATCGGTGTACCCGGATTCAGCGGGTTGAAGATCATCAGCCGGTTGAAGCCGTCAACAGCATATGCCACCGGATCAGTCGGGATAGCCAGGCCGATGATGCTCCTGTTCGGCAGGTTGCCGATAGCCTCTGCCTGACCAGTTGACAGGTTGATTTCGTACAGTACCGGACTGCTGCCGGTTGACCCAAGTGCTGCCAGCGCTACGCCGCTTGGCGAGATATCAAACCCGCCCGCACCGATGATATTCACACCCAGCGGACCCACTTCGCTCAGCGTACCGTTGTTCGGCGGATCCTGTTTGTAAAGCTTATCGGTTACCGGATCAATATCATACAGGGTTGTCGTGGTAGCGCCTGAGAAGTTATTCGTGTAGGCTACACCATTGATCGCTGCGCCCGGTACGCCGTTGATGTTGCCATCGACAGCCACCACCAGACCGGTTTCCGGGTTCAGCCGCAGATCCTGACCCTGATTGGTCACCAGCCGGATGCGGTCTACCGTCGGGTTAAAGTCAAACGCTGTCACGTCGCCGGTCATGGCTGGTGTAAATGGCGTGCTGTTCAGCGCACGGGCCATCCCGTTCATGTGGTTAATCATGTAAATCCGGCTCTGGTTGGTCACCCCGTAAAGCTGACCGGTGGCCGGCCGGAAGTCAATCGCCGTCAGGCGTTCGTCCGTCATCAGTCCCGTTACGCTGATGGTCGCAGCCGGTGAACCCGGATTGTCAGTGCTGACCTGAAGGAGCTGATTGCCATCTGTCAACACGTAGGCAACGGTATTGCCGGGTGTTCTGGCAGCGCCGTTTGTCTGTGCGTCAGGTTGGAAGGAGGCATCCCGGCAGGCGTTTACGCCCAGCAACATACCCGCCATCACCGTAAGTGTGGCAAAGCGCTGAATTGTTTTCGCTGTAAACATCATCTGAAATAGTTAAAAGGAATTTTTGAATTGGGTAATATCACTTCTTACGGGAATAAGCTTTAACCGGATTTTAATGTTTTATTTTTTTTGACTGAACGGCCGAAAAAAAGAAAAAGAGCCCCGTCTGAGGCTCTTTCCGAAGATTAATCTATTCGTTTCTGTTAAAAAATCCGTCCACCATGCGGCGTCGTTAAACGGGCCAGCGCTTCAAAAGCCGGCTCATTTCTGTTTACAAACGCGTACACTGACTGCGTCGAAAACAGCCAATTAGACATCGACCGCAGTGCCTGTAAATGGCCTTTCCAGTTAATCCGAATTGTCTGCATATAGGTATTATTTAGTTGAACATCGGTTTACCCTCCATCTATAGTTGAATAAGCCTTTCACCTAAATAACTCATTTATAGCACACAATGATTCACCAATAACGATAAAGTACAAAAACTACCTCTTATTGGTCAGCGAATCGGCTATATGTACAATAGATTCTTCTCAGGATGCAGCCCGAAAAAAGGCCGTTTCAGGCCGGAGTCGTCAGCCGTTTGCAGAGCATCAGAATATGGTCAATCAGCCGGTCGTGGTGTTCCATGCTGAACTGATTAATCTGTACCAGCTTAACCGGATGCCATTTAAATGCATCATTAACCGGATCAAAAACGCCGATCGGTAACTCACCGGCCTGATGGGTTTGTTCGTTCAGCAACCGCATGCCTTCATCTATGGTCTGACACGGAAAATAATGATAGTTTCCCTGCCGGAAATAAACGGCAAAGTATTGTTTTTGGGGGTAGTTGAGCTTCATATGGGTATGGTTGTACGGTCGATGGATGTATGGGTTCAAGGTATTTGTGTTTTGTTTACCAGAGAGAGTCTTAATCCGGGCGGTTGGTTGCACTGTCAGTAGAAAATACTGTAACTATTACCGGATATATACGCATGAAACTCCCTTCTTAGATTTACGTTTAACGTAAATACGCCTACTTCCTGTATTGTAACAGCCTCGCTGATTTTTTTTTGTTTTTTTTCATCGCAGCTGTAATGTTTGCCTGTTCTGCTCGTCTTTTACACAGACATGGACCTGCAAACCTTTAAACAACAAATACTTCCCGTACAGGGCCGGCTTTTCCGGCTGGCAAAGCTTTTTCTGCGGAACCGCGAAGAAGCCGAGGATACCCTGCAGGATGTTTTACTGAAACTGTGGACAAACCGGCAGCAGCTGGACCAGTACCACAGTGTAGAGGCCATGGCTGTTCAGATGACCCGCAATCTGTGTCTGGACAAGCTGAAATCGCATGGATATGCCCGCCGGACTGACGATGCAGACCTGAGTATGGTGCAGGCACACATCGGCACGCCCCATCAGGTTACGGAATCGGCAGACACCGTTGCCGTAGTCCGGCGGCTGATTCAGGAATTACCGGAGCAGCAGCGGCTGATTCTGCACTTGCGCGACGTGGAAGAGTATTCGTTTGAGGAGATTGAGCAAGTGACCGGCATGTCGATTAATAATATTCGTGTGGCTTTGTCGAGGGCCCGTAAATCCGTCCGCGACAGCTATACTAAAGTTCTTAACTATGAATCATCAGGATATTGACGCCTTACTGGCCCGATACTACGAAGGAGAAACTACGCTGGAGGAAGAACAATGGCTGAAGCAGTACTTTGCTTCCGGCCCGCAGACGCCTCAGCAAGCGCCGGACGCCGGTATATTCCGCTACGCTTCCGATGCCCGGACCGAACACCCGTCCCTCGGCACCAGCACGCGGATTGCGGCAAAGCTGACTAAAACTGTTGTTATCCACCGGCTGGGTGGCTGGAGCATGCGGATTGCAGCCGGTCTGGCCCTGCTCCTGCTGGGCTTCGCGGCAGGGCGGTTCTATACCGGCTCGCCGGCCGGAACAGTAGCCGACAATGGCCAGGCCACTGGCATCAAAAATGTGCTGGCGGTAACCCAGCAAGCCAATACATCGGCCAGCGACCGGATTCTGGCCGTCAATCAGTGTACCGAGCTGCCGGAGGTGAATGAAGACATTACCCAGCTGCTTATCAACACGATGAATGCTGACGACAATGTTAATGTCCGGCTGGCAGCCTGTCAGGCACTGGTCAGTTTCGAGAACGAGCCGGGCGTGCGGGAAGCCCTGATTCAGTCGCTCAAATCGCAGACGGATGCCAACGTTCAGATTACCCTGATCGAGTTACTGGTGGGCATTAAGGAAAAGCGGGCGATGAACGCCATGCAACAGCTGGCCCATAGTAAACAGACGATTGACGTAGTCCGGCAAAAAGCCGAAGAGGGCGTCAGCCGGCTAAGCCGTCAAACCATGAATTCTGCTTCTTAAAAAACAATCAATTACCTCAAATACAAAAACTAATGAAAAAGCTAATGCTGATGAGCGCCGCACTGCTGTGGTGTACAGGAACTCTTGTGGCCCAGGATTATAAAGTGAAACTTGGTAAAGACCAGAAAGTCCTGATTGAGATGGATAACAGCAATGTAAAAATCGAGGGTCATACCGGTGATGATATCATTATCGCCGGCGGGAAAACCGACGCACCGCCGGAACGCGCCAAAGGGTTGAAACCGCTGTATAACTCCGCCGTCGACAATACGGGGCTGGGGCTGGCCGTCACGCAGGAGAACGGGAACCTGAAAATTGAGAAAGCCTCGCGGAGTTCACAAGCGATCACCATCCGGATTCCTAAAAAGGCGGCGGTGATGTACGAACAAATGAGCTGGATGGGCGGCAGCAATATCACCGTCAACAACTTCGACGGTGATCTGGAAATCAAGACGAAAAACGGCGACATTGAGCTCAATAACGTAACGGGGCCGGTAGTAGCCAACAGTACGAGTGGTGAAATCCGGGTTGTTTATTCGGCCCTGAATCAGGAAAAACCGTCGGCCCTGTCGACTATCAGCGGGGAAATTGACGTGACGCTGCCCTCGAACACCAAAAGCAACCTGAAACTGCGCTCAATCAACGGGGAAATGTATACAGACTTCGATCTGGGCATGAAAAACAGCGGGAAAGACGGTTTACCGAAAGTAGCCGGCGGCAATAACATCAACGGCACCATCAACGGTGGCGGGGTCGAAGTACAGTTGAAGACCATCAGCAGCAACATCTACGTTCGGAAACAGAAATAACCCCTCCTGCTCAACCCCATGAAAACGCACCTTTTCCTTATTCTCCTCTTGCTCGTTGGTATCAACCCGCTGTATGCGCAGAAGGTCATCGAAAAAAAGCTGCCCTATTCAAACGGGCAGCTGGTCAACCTGAACCTGCGGTTTGCCGACAGCATTGTCGTCCGTTACTGGGACAGCGACCAGGTATCGGTCAAAATCTCGGTCAACATCAACAGCAACCGCCTCAACGACGCATTGCTGGTCAGTACAACTACCTCCTCCGGCGAGGTTGGCCTTAAAACCGACTTTGACAAGGATATGCTGAAAAACGGCAAAGCAGAAGATTGCCCCGACAGTAAACACGGCTGGAGTACAAACTCAAACGGCCAGACCTACTTTGTATGCAGCAACATCGATTACGTGGTTTACCTGCCGAAGCAGGCACAGCTCAAAATTGAAACCATAAGCGGCAATATCGATATTCAGGGGTCAACCGGCGCACCGGTCTTTGCCAAATCGATCAGCGGGTTTGTCGATTTCAGCTGGCCGGGAAAGCAGGGAGCCAATCTGGCCATGAAGACCATTACCGGTGAGGTATACACTGATCTCGACATAGCCTTTACCGGCAAAAAAGACAAACATCCGATCGTCGGGTACTTGCTGAAAGGTACCGTGAATGGCGGCGGGGCTGACGTTCATCTGGAGTCAATCAGCAACAATGTCTACCTGCGGCGGAGCCGCTGATCAGGTGGTCATTCCTATAAAAAAACGGCCATGGCAGTATGCCGTGGCCGTTTTTTATGATATGGGTTGCTGATGCGTATTACCGCAGTTTGCGCGGCGGAACGCCTTCAAACGTAATTTTTACCGGTTTGATACCTCCTTTTTCGTCGAATTCCATGCGGTCGATGCAGGTTTCGCGGTGGTTACCGTCGGTTTCCGACAAGGGACGGCGGTGATAGACGATGTACCATTCGTCTTTGCCCGGCACCTGAATTACCGAATGGTGACCGGCACCTCTGGCTACTGCCGGATCCTGCTCCAGAATTTTACCTACCCGTTCAAACGGCCCGAACGGCGAGTCCGAAACGGCATAGGCAACCGAATAATTCGGGCCCGTCCAGCCGCCTTCCGACCACATGAAGTAATACTTATTGTTGCGCATGAACATGAACGGTCCTTCTACATAGCCTTTGGGTGTGATCTCGCGGTAGGTTGTCCCGTCAGGAAACGGCAGGGTACCGGTGAAATCATCTTTCAGCCGGACAATGTTGCAATGCCGCCAGCCACCATACAGCATGTAATACTGGCCGTCTTTATCCTTAAACACAAACTG
Source organism: uncultured Arsenicibacter sp. (assembly GCF_945952095.1). Lineage (GTDB taxonomy): Bacteria > Bacteroidota > Bacteroidia > Cytophagales > Spirosomataceae > Arsenicibacter. Next base: position 6,041 of record NZ_CAMFHL010000277.1, read on the forward strand.
GTCAATCGGCTGCGCACCGTTGTGGAATTTGTCGATCAATGGTTTGCCCAGTAAATCCTTGAACGGCCCGGCCGGATTGTCGGCGACTGCCACGCCGATACCACCTGACTCCTTGTCGCTCTGAATATCATTGGCGGCAAAAAACAGGTAGTATTTTTTACCTTTCTGAACGATAGCCGGTGCCCAAATGGCCCGGCGCGCCCACTTGATCGAGGTTGTATCAACGATCCGGCTGTGTTTCGTCCACGTGATCAGATCCGGCGACGAGAACGCATCCATAAACACCTGCTGGTTATACGGAGCCGAATAGGTTGGATAAACCCAGTATTTTTTGTCAAAAATGACGCCTTCCGGATCAGCATACCAACCAGGGAAGATCGGATTACCCGAGGTCTTTTTGTCGTTTTTTTGCTGTGCAACTACCTGGAGGCTCACTACCAGAAGTGCCAGCGAAAAGAAAAATTTAGTCATGTGTTGTAAAACATCGTGCAGCCGGATAGCTGCGATTAACGGAAAAGAATGGGTTTCACTACAAAGAAACAGCAAATTTTGCTCTTAATATGCAAAATCTGCGCAATAGTGTACACGCTCATTTTATCCGACGGAAGCAATGGCAAAGCTGAAATCCTTGTAGTATTGCACCAAAATCAACTGACGTTTTACCGGCTTATGAAAACCCCTGCTGCCCTGCTCCTCTGCTTACTGGTCTGGTTCACGACATTTTCCGGCTATGCCCAGTCGTTTGACGCCTATGAGAAAGCCGCTTTTAAGGCAAAGGGTGGTCATGAACTGCCATACCGTATTCTCTATCCTAAGGGCTATGCCGAAGCATCGGGAAAGCAAAAGCAGAAATACCCGCTGGTGGTAGTGCTGCACGGGGCCGGTGAGCGCGGCAGTGATAATGAAAAGCAACTGACGCACGGCGGAAAGCTGTTTTTGCAGGAGCGCAACCGGACTGACTTTCCGGCGGTCGTTATTTTTCCGCAGTGCCCGACCGACAGTTACTGGTCGTCGGTAAAAATTGACCGCAACAAATCGCCGCTGGATCTACAGTTCGACTATCACCGCCCGATGACCTGGCCACTGAAGGCCGTCCGTTCGCTGGTGAAGAAGCTAGCCCGCGACAAACGGATTGATAAATCGCGGCTCTACATTACCGGCCTGTCGATGGGCGGCATGGGCACCTTCGAGCTGATTGCCCGCTACCCGAAAGTGTTTGCGGCCGCTGCGCCTGTTTGCGGCGGGGGCGATACCACCTACTGCGAAAAGTTTGCCAAACGGGTGCCGGTCTGGGTTTTCCACGGCGATAAGGATAATGTGGTCGCTCCGCGGCATTCGCGGGAGATGGTGGCCAAATTACAGTCGCTCGGGGCCGATGTGCAGTACTCCGAATACCTTGACGTGCAGCACAACAGCTGGGACAACGCCTTCGCCGAACCCGACTTCATGTCGTGGCTGTTCGGCCACCGGAAAAAGAAAAAATAAGCCGGCTTACGCAGTACCCAGCCGCTCCTTGAGCCCTTTCAGCCGGGTACGCTGCATGATGAACTCGGTTTTGTTGTCGGTCATCCGGACAATGTACTTATCGTTTTCCCAGTACGAATAGTTCTTCACAAACCGGACGTTGGCAATGACTGACCGGTTGATGCGGTAAAACTGCTGCGGGTTCAGTCCGGCTTCGAGCTCAGTCAGCGTTTTCCGGATTGAATACGTCTGGCCTTTGGTATAGGCGAAGTACGTTTTCTGTTCCACTTCAAAATACATCACATCGCTAACCGGAAGCAGCGTTTCTCCTTCTTCGTCAGACGCTTCCAGCTGGGTCAGGTACACGGTAGCGGGATGCTGTTCAGTCACAGATAATGCATCCGGTTCCGGCGGAATAGCAAACCGTTGTTTTTGCCAGTCGTTATAATCCAGAAACAGGTTCAGATTCAGAAAGCCATAGCCGAAAACCAGAAACGGCAGAAAGTAATTGACGAACATCCGGCCGGTAAACACATACTCCGGAAACCAGGCGTTCCAGGCATAATCCGGATAAAAAATGGCCAGATAGCGCAGCGTATTGGTAACCGGCCCGAAGACCGGAATAGACAGGCAGATAAAGAGCAGGAACTTCAGCTCATACCAGATAACCGACGGGCCGGAGAGTACCAGCGGCCCCGGCTGGGTCAGGCGTACAAACAAAATGGCCAGCCGCACAAAGATGAATACCGAAATCAGCTCAAAGAGATAATAATAGCCAAAAAGCATTTTCAGGTAATGCAGCACATTGCCCCGGGTCAGCGGTCCGAACTCTCCCCCGTCTCCCCGCTGCAACGTCATGACCTGATACAGCACAATACCCACCAGGGTAGTGAGCAAAAAAGCACGCCATTGCCGTTTGATGCGAAAGGTCAGGTGAAGGGATGGATGTCCGGTCATACTTCAAAGGTAAAAGCTACCCGTATTTCAGGCAAGTTTGCGGGCATTTCAGGGTGTAAACCGCCGTAATTGCCCGTATTTGAGCCGCTAAAGCCCGTATCTCAGCCCAGGCGGCTTGCACAACGCTCCGGCTCCGGTGTACGTTTGCATGGTCGGTGACAGACAACACCGGCCACAAAAACGCTAAACACGTATCGCCATGAGCCTCCTGAAATTCTCCCTCATCGCCTTTTTCGCGTATATTTTTTCCACTTTTTTCGCCGTTGGTCAGACCACACCAATCCGTAGTGTATCGGGTCGTCTGACCGACCGCAGCCAGCAGCCGCTTGCCTACGTCAGCATCGGCATTATCAACACGCCGGTCGGAACCGTGGCCGATGAAAAGGGTGCATTTACGCTTTACCTGAACGATAAGGTAAACCCGCAGGATTCGGTCCGGTTCAGTATCCTCGGCTACCGGTCGATCAGCCTGACGGTTGCGGACCTGTACCAGCGCCTGACGCTGAACCAGCCGCTGATCATGGACGAACAGGCACAACTTCTGAATGAAGTCCGGATTTCGAGCCGTGACACGAAAGTAAAAACCATAGGCAGTGAAAAGGTCGAAACCAGCAAACACACCAACTTTGCGATCAGCCAGAAGCCCCGCCAGAACCTGGGTGCCGAAATAGGCCGCGTGTTTAATACACCCAAAGGTGCTTGCCGGTTAGAAAAGTACCGGTTCTACATTATGTCGAATTTTGAGTCGGTCACATTTCGTGTGAATGTGTATGACGCCGGTGATCTCCGCCCGCTCATCGATCAGAACATTTATGTGCCAGTGACCGGAAAAGGCAAAAAGTGGGTTGAAGTCGACTTGACGCCCTACAACATTGTCGCGCAGGAAAACGTCATTGTCGCCATTCAGTGGATCGACAACAGCGAAAAAGGTACATTTTTAGGCATTCCGATTCAGATACCTGCCTTCGCCACGCATTACTAC
>NZ_CAMFHL010000278.1 GCF_945952095.1 uncultured Arsenicibacter sp.
GTGCTGTCTATGTCGGCGACCGCTACGACATCAACCAGCGGTTATCGCTCAGCTTCGGGCTCCGTTATTCGCTCTACAGCTATCTCGGGCCGAAGTCGGTCTTTGCCTATGCGCCGGGCCTGCCGGTGACCACCACCAACATCGTTGATACCGTTTCGTATGCGGCCAACAAACCGATTCAGACCTACCACGGGCCGGAATACCGGTTCTCGGCACGGTATGTACTGAGTGAAAACTCGTCGATCAAGGCAAGCTTTAACCGGATGCGCCAGTACATTCAGATGCTGTCGAATACCACCGTTATTGCCCCGACCGACATCTGGAAGCTGAGCGACAGCCACATCCGGCCGCAGGTCGGCGACCAGTACTCGCTGGGTATTTATAAAAACCTGAAAGCCAATACGATTGAGCTGTCTGCTGAGGGGTATTATAAAACGATGCAGAACCTGATCGATTACCGGAGCGGAGCCGTGCTGATCCTGAACCACCATATTGAAACCGATGTGGTCAATGCCGAAGGAAAGGCCTACGGGGTTGAGCTGATGGCGAAAAAACTGACCGGTAAACTAAACGGCTGGATCAGCTATACCTACGCCCGCACGTTCCTGCGGACAACAGGCACGCAGGTTGGTGAAGTCATTAATCAGGGCAAGTACTACCCTAGCAACTACGACAAACCACATGATGTGACCATGATCGGTAATTACCGGTTCAGCCGCCGGTTCAGTATTTCGATCAATATGACCTACAGCACCGGCCGCCCGATTACGTTGCCGCTGGCCAAATACACCCTTGGCGAAGCACAGCGCCTGCTGTATTCGGAGCGGAACCAGTACCGGATTCCGGACTATTTCCGGACCGACTTTGCGATGAACATCGAAGGCAACCACAAGGTGAAGAAGCTGGCCCATAGCTCATGGACGATTTCGATCTATAACCTGACCGGTCGCCGGAATGCCTATTCGATTTACTTCAAGTCAGAAAACGGCGGGGTTCGTGGGTATAAGCTGTCGATTTTCGGCCAGCCAATCCCGTCTGTGACGTATAACTTTAAATTTTAAACCTGTCCCGTAAGCGATTATGAAAACCAAGCATACACAACAATTAATCGGCTGGTTGTTTATTCTCCTCATGGGCGGGTGCGTTGATCCGTACCGCCCACCCGAAATTACAGCACCGGCCAGCTATCTGGTTGTCGACGGGTTTCTGGACATTGCCGCCGGAGCCGTAACGACCTTTAAGCTGTCGCGGTCGCAAAACCTGACCGATGCCAAAGCGCCGACCCTGGAAACCAAGGCCACGGTGACCATCGAAAGCAGCCGGAACCTGAAATACAGTTTAAAGGAAGTAACCAACGGCGTGTATTCCTATACCGGTGTGCCGAGCCAGACGGGAGAAACCTTCCGGCTCCGGATCAAAACAAGCCGCGGGGTGGAATACCTGTCCGAGATGGTTGCGTTTAAAGCAAGCCCGGCCATTGATCAGGTAAGCTGGAAAGCCGAAAGCGATGGTGTCCGGATTTACGTGGATACGCACGATGCTGCCGGCAAGACCCGTAATTACCGCTGGGAGTATGAAGAAACCTGGGAGTTTTACTCTGCCTGGTTTTCGTCGTACGAGGTAAAGAATAAGCAGATTATACAGCGGCAGAATGATATTTTTACCTGCTGGAACGGCGAAAAATCGCGGAATATTCTCATTAATTCATCCGCAAAGCTGAGCGAGGATGTGATTCATCAGATGCCGCTTACATACATACCCGGGTATTCGATCAAAATCGGTTCTCGCTACAGCATTCTGGTAAAACAATATGCCCTGACGCAGGACGCCTATCAGTACTGGGAACAACTGGGCAAAACAACCGAGAGCATCGGTACACTCTTTGACCCGCAGCCAACCCAGGTAACAGGTAATATCCAGAACCTGACCAATCCGGGTGAACCGGCGCTGGGCTATTTTAGTGCCGGTACCGTAACGACGAAACGGATGTTTGTCCGCCGGATGGAACTGCCGTACTGGCCGACCAAAACCGGCTATGAAGACTGTGTGAAAGATACGCTGACTCCTAAAGAGCTGATTGATAACAAGTATCCGGGCCAGATTCCGGTCACTGATTTGCCGGACGGCCGGTATGAAACCGGTCAGGAGATATGTGTCGATTGCCGTTTGCGAGGCACCAACGTTAAACCGTCATTCTGGAATCAGTAGACCATGAGATATTTATTTGTTACGCTGTTGATCATTACGGGTTTACGGGCGTCTGCACAACAGGACGGCCTGAATACCATCAAGCAGCGGTTTGACCAGTTTAGCCGGCAGCACATTCAGGAGAAACTGTTTGTTCACGTTGACCGGCCGGTGTATATGGTGGGCGAAACCATGTGGTTTAAGCTGTATTATGTCGACGGCACGTTCCACCGCCCGCTTGACCTCAGCAAGGTAGCCTATCTCGAAATACTCGACAGCGAACAGCATGCTGTGCTTCAGGCCAAAGTCGGGCTGGCAGCAGGCAAGGGCGACGGGGCCTTGTTTTTACCGGCCTCGCTGAATTCGGGCAATTACATTGTCCGGGCGTATACCAACTGGATGAAAAACGCCGGGGCAGATTATTTCTTCGAAAAACCGGTAACCATCGTTAATCCATTCCGTAAGCTCGGGCTGCCTGCGCTGGCGAAAAATGCCGGATACGATGTGCAGTTATTTCCGGAAGGCGGCAATCTGGTGCAGGGGCTGCCGTCGCGGGTGGCTTTCCGCGTAACCGACGCGTCCGGACATGGTGTTCCGTTTCAGGGGGCAGTGGTGAACGGGTCCGATACCGTGGCGCGTTTTCAGCCGGAGCGGTTTGGCATCGGCAGCTTTACGTTTACCCCCGCAGCTGGCAGTACTTACCGCGTCGTGGTAAAGGACGGGCAGGGGCGCTCAACGAGCCATGCATTCCCGACGGTATACGAACGGGGATACGCGATGCAGGTCGAAGAGGCCGGTTCGAATCAGGTTAAGGTTACGGTCAGGACGAATGCCGCCGATGCGTCGGTGGTGTATTTACTGGCCCATACCCGGCAGCAGGCCAAAGTTGCAGAAATGCGCACCGTGCAGCAGGAAGCTACGTTTGTTATCAATAAGGATGCACTCGGCGAAGGGGTTTCGCACCTGACCCTGTTTGACGCCGCGCGGAAGCCGGTTTGCGAACGGTTATACTTCCGCCGTCCGGCAACGGCCCTGGCTATCCAGGCCAAAACCGACAAGGAGCAATATGCGGCCCGGACAAAAGTTAACGTAAGCCTCGGTACGCCGTCGCCCGCTGATTTATCGGTGGCTGTTTACCGGGTTGACTCGATACCGTCGCTGACCTCGGCGGATATTCAGACCTATCTGCTGATGTCATCAGACCTGCGCGGCGCTGTTGAAGAACCGTCCTATTATGTACAGACCGAAAGTCCGGCGGTAAACAAAGCCGTTGATAACCTGATGCTGACCCACGGCTGGCGGCGGTTCAGATGGGAAGATATACTGACCGGTAAAAGCCAGGAGCAGGCTGCTTATCTGCCTGAAATTCACGGGCTGATTGTGGAAGGTAAACTAACTGACCCGCGCACAAACAAGCCGGTAGCCGGCCGCGGGGCCTATCTGTCGACGCCGGGTAAGCCGATCCGGCTGTTCACCTCACGGAGTGATTCAACCGGCCGGCTGGTCTTTGAAACAAAGGATTTCTACGGACCACGCACCATCATGGCGCAGCCGTCAGACGCCGTAGACAGCTTGCTGAAGGTTAGCATCAACAGTCCGTTTCTGGCAGACGCCGCCCGGACTAAACTACCGGCGATGGCCATTGATCAGTCGCACACAGGGGTGCTGGAAAACCGGAGCGTAGCCATGCAGGTGCAGGCAACGTACTGGAATGAGCGCATGATCCGGTACCGTCTGCCGCAGATCGACAGTGCTGCTTTTTACGGTAAGCCGTCGGAATCGTACCTGCTGGATGCCTATACACGTTTTCCGGCCATGGAAGAGGTATTGCGGGAGTATGTGCCCGGCGTAGCACCACGCAAACGGCAGGGCAAGTTCCGGCTGATGGTACTGAACCTGCCGTATAAGGAGTTTTTCGAGGAACCGTCGGTGGTGATGATTGATGGTGTGCCGGTGCAGGACATGGACAAGCTGATGGCCTACAGCCCGCTGAAAGTAAAACAGCTGGATGTAGTGACCAACCGCTATTTCCTCGGCCCGAACATGTTTTCGGGTATTGTGAGCTTTATTACCTACAAGGGTGATTTGTCGGGCTACCCGCTCGATGAACGCCTGCTGAAACAGGAATATGACGGGTTGCAGATCCCGCGCGAGTTTTACGCGCCGCGTTACGAGACGCAGAATCAGCAGCTGACCCGTATGCCGGACGCCCGCACGTTGCTGTACTGGAACCCGTCGGTGACGGTCAGCCGCGAAGGGCAGATTGATTTCTTTACCTCTGACCAGGATGGCCGCTACCTGATCGAAGTCCACGGCCTTTCTGCCAATGGCCAGGCCGGCACGCAGCGGACGTGGTTTGAGGTGAAGGGTTTAGTGAAGTAATACTGTCTGGTTCAGATCAGCTTAGCTTAACTTCCAGGAAGTTCTGAACTTCCTGGAAGTTAAGCTAAGCTGCCTCGGGTAGTTTTAACTTACCGTCTTCCTTTCCCCAGCCACAGCAAACTCTCCACAATCAGTTTATTCTGCGTCGGATTGTCGAATGTAAACGACAGCTCCTTATTGGTTTTGCCTTCATAATCAATGTCATTATGGCCCATGTTGATGTAGATCATCCGGTACTTCCGGTTGGTCCAGACAACGGGGTAATAGCCGCTGTGCCATATTTCGTGCTGTTTCGGGCCGGTTCCCAGCGGAAAACTCGCCGGATCGATCGCCAGCAGAATGTTGATATCCGGATTTTTGGTCAGGTCATGTTCCCAGCGGTACCACTCGTTAGGCGATGAGGTGAAGGTTTCGGGGAGTTTTTTCACCGCCGGATGCTTCGGGTCTTCGACGCGGAGAACGGCCGATGTAGGCCGCCAGGTATTGCTTTTGTACTGCCCCGAACCCAGAAACCGGTTGTGGTACCAGTCCCAGTCCTGCGCATATTTCGACGGCGTCAGGGCGAAGGCTGCAAAGTGGAAGCCCATCCATGCCCCGCCCTTATCCATGTACTCCTGAAAGGCCTGCCGCTGCGCCGGTGCTTCGGGGCGGGTGTCCAGAAACAAAACAACCTGATAATTGGCCAGGAACTGCGGGTTCAGGTTGTTCCAGTTACTGGTGGTGTCGTACCGGAAATGATATTTCTCCGCCATCTGCGGAAACCAGCGGTTGGCTTCCCGCACATAGCTGACGTGTGCCTGATCGTTTTTCCCCGTAAAAAAGGCAATTACACTGAATTTGGGTTTTGGCGCGGCGGCTGTGAAAAGGGACAGACACAGCAGGAAGGCCGTCAGTAAAAATCGTGGCATCACGGATATTGAGTGGTTGAGCGATTTGCGGTTGAGTGAACCTGTCAGCTATGTAAAACGAGATGGCATCCCGTTCTACTGTTTTTACCGCAGACGCGCCACAACCTCCGTTACATGCTCAATCGCCAGGGCAATATCGGCCTCCGTTGTGAAGCGGCCGAGGCTGAACCGGACCGAACTATAAGCCAGATCGTCGGAAAGGTTCAGGGCTTTCAGTACGTATGACGGCTCGGTCGAGGCCGAGTTACAGGCCGAACCGTTGGATACGGCAATGGCATTCAGGCTCATCAGCAGCACCTCACCGTCAACGCCCCCGAAACTGATGTTAGTCGTATTCGCCAGCCGGTGCGTCCGGCTTCCGTTCACGTGAGTGCCCGGAACCTGGTGCAGAATACCCGCTTCGAGCTGATCACGTAAAGCGGCCAGCCGCTGCACTTCGTCGAACAGGAGTGCATCGCACAGGGCCGCAGCCTTGCCTAAGCCGACAATGCCCGGCACGTTCAGCGTACCCGACCGGCGGTTGCGCTCGTGGCGGCCACCGTCCTGCTGCGCCGTAAGCGAAATGCCTTTGCGGATATACAGCGCGCCGGCACCTTTGGGACCATACAGCTTGTGCCCCGACAAACTCAGCAGATCAACCGGCAGTTTCCGCAGGTTAACGGGCAGTTTTCCCACAGCCTGGGTCGCGTCGGTATGAAAGGCAATCCCGCGTTCCTGCGCCAGTCCGGCCAGCTCCTGAAGCGGCTGGATAACGCCGGTTTCGTTGTTCGCCAGCATGACCGAAATAAGAATCGTTGTGGGTTTGAGGGCGGCGTCAAGCTGTTCACGGCTGATCAGTCCATCGCTGTCGGGCAGGAGGTAGGTGATCTCTGCCCCCAGTTGTTCGAGGTGGTGGCAGGTGTCGAGGACCGCTTTGTGCTCCGTAGCCACCGTGATCAGGTGATTGCCCCGATGCTGGTTCGCCTCATAAAACCCCTTGATCGCCAGATTGATCGACTCGGTAGCGCCGCTGGTAAATACGATTTCTTTGGGCGTAGCGCCGATCAGCTCAGCCAGTTGTTCGCGGGCAGTATCTACTGCCGCTTCGGCTTTAAGACCATACACATGCGTTCGGGAAGCAGCATTGCCGAAATGCGTACTGAAAAAGGGCAGCATGGTATCGAGCACCTGCGGATCGACAGGGGTCGTTGCGTTGTAGTCGAGGTAAACCGGGTAATCCATAAGACGAAAATATAGCACTGTAACAAAATAACCGTACAGGGAAATCCCCGCACGGTTAAACACTTCTCTAGATTAGGAAATTTATAGGCCGCAAGCCTCCATAAGCGCCCGTTTGGCATAGACTTTCGCCAGATGCTTACGGTAGGCCTGGGAGGCAAAATGATCTTCGTTAATGTGTATATCGCCCTCAGCGGCGGCGTTGGCAGCGGCTTCGATGGTTTCCGGAATAGCCGGTTGCCCGATCAGGGCCGATGCCACGGCCTCGTCCAGGAATGCGGCATCCGACACGCCGGTAAAGGCCACCTTTGCGTCTGTAATGGTGCCGCCATCGGCAACGACTGCCACCGCACAGCCGACAATGGCAAAGCGGGAGGCGGGCTGCATAAACTTCTTGTACGACGACTGGTGCGCGGCCGACGGAGCCGGCAGCGTAATGGCCGTCACGATTTCGCCTTCTTCCAGCGACGTGCTGAAAAAGCCCGTGAAAAACTCCGGTGCCGGTACATCGTGCGCGCCGGCCGGTCCTTCGACATGAATCGTTGCGCCGAGTGCCAGCAATACCGCCGGCCAGTCGGCCGAGGGATCGGCATGAGCGATGCTGCCGCCGATGGTGCCGACGTTCCGCACCTGCGTGTCGCCGATCAGTTCACCGGCTTCGGCCATGGCCGGATACAGCTCACGGATGGTCGCGTTAGAAACAATATCGTGGTGCGTACTGGCCGCCCCGATTTTCACTCCGCCGTCCTGGTCATGGATAAACCGCAGCTCCGGAATGCGGGCAATATCGATCAGCAGCGAGGGGCTGTTGAGGCGTAATTTCATGGCCGGAATCAGGCTATGGCCCCCCGCCAGAATTTTGGCGTCCGGATTGGCGCTCAGCAGACCTAATGCCTCCGCTACCGACCCCGCCCGTTTATAGTCAACTTTTTGAGGTATCATCGTTAAAGAGTGAAAGGGTGAAAGAGATAAAGAGCGACCTGGATTAAGAGCGAGAGAGTGAATGAGTGAAAGAGCGAAGGTTGACGTCATTGACGTTAACTGTAATGTCATCACTCTTTCGCTCTTTCTGTCTTTCACTCGTTAATTCATCGCTCTCCAGACGCGTTCGGAGGTGAGGGGCATTTTGATGTCCTTGACCTTGAATCCGCCTGACCAGAGGGCGTCGATGACGGCGTTGACGGCTGCCGGCGTTGACCCGATACAGCCTGCTTCGCCCGCACCCTTGACACCCAGCGGGTTATGCGGACACGGTGTCTCCTGCCGATCCAGCTCAAACATCGGGAAGTCGTCGGCACGCGGCATGGTGTAGTCCATGTAACTGCCGTTGATCAGCTGCCCGGTCTCGTCATATTCAACGCCTTCCATCAACGCCTGCCCGATACCCTGCGCCAGACCGCCGTGAATCTGTCCGTCGACAATCATCGGGTTGATGACCGTGCCCACGTCGTCTACCGCAATGAAGCGCTTCACTTTTGTTTCACCGGTTTCCTTGTCTACCTCAACCACACAGATGTGGCAGCCATACGGGTACGTAAAGTTTTTCGGATCGTAGAAGCTGCTGAAATCCAGCCCTGGTTCGAGGTTCTGCGGATAGACATGCGGTACGTATGCCGTCAGCGCAATATCGCCGAAGCCCAGACTGCGGTCGGTACCGGTCACGGTAAACTTCCCGTCGGCAAATACGATGTCTTCTTCCGAGCATTCGAGTTTATGGGCGGCAATTTTAGCGCCTTTCTCGATGATTTTATCCAGCGATTTCATAATAGCACTACCACCAACCGCCAGCGAACGGGAGCCGTAGGTGCCCATACCAAAGGCTACCGTATCGGAGTCACCGTGGATGATGTCGACGTCTTCCATCGGAATGCCTAACCGGTCGGCAACCACCTGCGCAAAGGTTGTTTCGTGGCCCTGCCCGTGCGAGTGTGCACCGGTAAAGACACTGACTTTGCCGGTTGGCTGCACCCTGACCTGCCCGACTTCATACAGACCGGCGCGGGCTCCCAGCGAACCCACCACCGCCGACGGCGCAATACCGCAGGCTTCAATGTAGGTCGAAAAACCAACGCCCAGCAGCTTACCGGTGGCCAGAGCTTCCTGCTGTGCCTTCCGGAAGTCTTCATAGCCAAGTATTTGCAGGCCGCGTTCCAGTACGCCGTGGTAGTTGCCTGAGTCGTATTGCAGTGCTACGTTAGTCTGATAGCCCGGCTGTTCCACCCCGTCGAACGGCGGAATAAAGTTTTTCAGGCGCAGCTCGGCCGGGTCCATGCCCATTTCGTGGGCAGACAGGTCCATTAGTCGTTCCAGCAGATACGTAGCTTCCGGTCGCCCGGCTCCCCGATACGCATCGACTGCCGTGGTATGCGTAAACGCACAGGTCATGTCGAGGTGAATCTTCGGCGTCGTGTACAAACCCTGCAACAGTGTACCATGCAGATAGGTCGGCACGGCTGTCGAGAACGTCGACAGGTAGGCGCCGAGGTTAGCGAAGGTTTTAATCCGCAGGCCAACGATTTTACCTTCCGCATCGAAGCCCATTTCGGCATGGGTTACGTGGTCACGGCCGTGGGCGTCTGTCTGGAACGCTTCCGACCGGGTCTCGGTCCACTTCACCGGCCGGTTAATTTTTTTAGCGGCTACCGTCACCAGCGCCTCCTCGGTATAGTGGTAGATTTTACTGCCGAAACCACCCCCTACGTCCGGTCCGACCACCCGTACCTTATGCTCGGGCAGACCCAGCA